>DATHGS010000001.1:0-3438 GCA_035490155.1 Candidatus Methylomirabilota bacterium
CAGGGTCTGCGAAGTAGCCACCGTAGCCGAACGGCAGCACCGTTCCCGGCTTGAGGATCGTTCCGCCGGCGACGACGGCTTCATCGAGCGCCGCATCCACCGCGTCGCGTGTCTCGACGTTGATCGCCAGCGTGATCCCGCCGAACGAGCCGCGGGTCGGCGACGTCAGGTTGGCGTCCTCGGCCAGGTCGGTCCAGCCGAATAACCCGAGGTATGAGTCGGCCGTCCGAAACCAGACGATCTCCTTCATCGACGACGAGCAGCGCTCCCAGCCGAGTTGCTCGTAGAAGTCGGCCGACCGACCGACGTCGGCGACGCCGAGCGTCACGATGCTGATCCGGGCCGGAACGGTCACGGTCGCCACGATAACGCGGAGTCGGGCCGGCGGTCGATGCCGAACGTCGCAAGGAGGTCGGCCGTCTCGATCGCGGTCAGCGTGACGAGGCGTCCTCCGGTGAATCGCACGTCGGCCGTGACCTCGGCGACCGCCTGAGCGGGCAGGTGAAAATTCGCCTCGTCGACGGCTGTCTCGAACTCGGCCTCGGCGAGGACGAGCCCGCGCAGCGGTCCTTCGAAGACGTCAACCCCGAGCGGCGGGAAGGACAAGCGGATCTTGCGGAGTGTGTCTGCGGGGAGGCCGAGCAGGGCCGAGTATTCATCGGCGGACAGATACAGCGTCGTGATGAGCCCCGGCGCGCCACTCACGGACGGAATCTTTTGAGTGAGCTTGTGGATCAACCGAAACCCGGGCTCCTCGAGGTCGGTCGTCCGGCGCAGCCTCAGTCGGGTTCCGCGCAGGTAGCGATCCTCGATCAGGACCTGATGACTCGGCGTGCCGGTGGGCGATTCCGCCAGCAGGTACCGGCGCTCGCGCTCGACGAGTGCGTACTTTCGCGCCTTGCCCGACGGAGCGTCGGGATGGTTCGCGCGATGGGCGTCGGTCGGGTTTGACTCGTCGTGGTCGCGCGGATCGACGGGCGACGGCATCAGGAGGCGGCGACGGGCTCGAGCTTCTCGATGCGGATGGCGGTCGCCTTGAATTCGGCCGTGCCGGACTTCGGATCCGTCGCGTCGATCGTGAGCAGGTTTGTCGCGACGTCATCCTGGAAGTGGAGGGTCATGAACGTCAGCCCGGGACGGAGCGACTCGTCGAGGCGGATCGGGACGTCGACCTGGCCTCGCCGGGAGATCACACGGACCAGCTCGCCGGTGGCGAGCCCAAGCCGCTCCGCATCCTCGGGGCTGATGTCGAGCGACTCGCCCCGTCGCAGCGGCGAGGTATAGCCGCCGGTCTGGACACCGGTGTTGTAGGAATCGAGCCGGCGGCCGGTCGTCAGCCGGATCGGGAAGTCGCCGGTCAGCTTGTCGACCGGGGGGTCGTGATCGACCGCGACGAACGGGACGCGATTGCCGGGAACCGGATCCTCCCAGAGCCGGGAGTGGAGGAACAGCTCGCCGGGATGATTCTCGTCGTAGCACGGCCACTGGAGCCCGCCCAGCTCTTCGAGCCGCTTGTACGACATCCCGGCGTGAACCGGCGACAGCGAGCGGACTTCGTTCCAGACATCTTCGGCGGTCTGCCAGCCGAAGTCCGCGCCCATCCGGCGGGCGAGCTCGGCGATGATCCACAGGTCGTCGCGGGCCTCGCCCGGCGGCTCGAGGGCCTTCCGGACGCGCTGGACGCGGCGCTCGGAGTTGGTGACCGTGCCCTCGGCCTCGGCCCAGGCAGCGGAGGCGGGCAGGACGACGTCGGCAAGCTCGGCGGTCGCGGTGAGGAAGATGTCCTGTACGACGAGGAGCTCAAGTTCTTCGAGAAGGTCGATCGCCTTCTTCTGATCGGCCTCCGACTGGACCGGGTTCTCGCCGATGCAGTAGACGACCGTAAGGTCGCCGCGCTCCATCGCCTCGAACATCCCCGACAGGTGCCAGCCGCGCTTCGGCGGGACGGTCACGCCCCAGGCCGCGTCGAATTTCGCCCGGAGCTCGTCGTTCTCGACATGCTGGAAGCCGGGCAGCCGATCCGGCAGGGCGCCCATGTCGCCGCCGCCCTGGACGTTGTTCTGGCCGCGGAGCGGGTTCACGCCACTGCCGTGTCGCCCGACGTGACCGGTCAGCAGGACGAGATTGATCAGGGCGAGGACGTTGTCGACGGCGTTGTGGTGCTCGGTGATGCCGAGGGTCCAGCAGATCATCGCCTTGTCGGCCTTCGCAAAGGAGTGGGCCATCTCGCGGATCGCGTCGGCCGGGATGCCGGTCTCGCGCTCGGCGTAGTCGAGGGTGTAGCTCTCGACCTTTGCCTTGTACGCCTCGAAATCGCTCGTCGCCCGGGCGATGAACGCCTTGTCCTCGAGCCCGTTAGCGATGATCTCGCGCCCGACGGCGTTGGCGAGGGCGATATCGCTGCCGACGTCGAGCCCGAGCCAGACGTCGGCCCATTCGGCCGAGCTCGTCCGACGTGGGTCGACCGCGTACAGCCGGGCGCCGTTGCGGACGCCGCGGAGGAGGTGATGGAAGAAGATCGGGTGCGTCTCGCGGGCGTTGCTGCCCCACAGGACGATCAGGTCCGTCTCTTCGGCCTCACGGTATGAACTTGTGCCGCCACCGGCACCGAACACGGTCGCCAGACCGGCGACGCTTGGGGCGTGTCAGGTACGGTTGCAGCTGTCGATGTTGTTGCTGCCCAGCACGGCCCGGCTGAACTTCTGCGCCGCGAAGTTGACCTCGTTGGTCGCCTTCGAGCACGAGAAGGTCCCGAACGTCGTCGCTCCGTGAGCGGCCTTCGCCGCTCGGAACCCCGCGACGACGCGGTCGAGGGCCTCGTCCCAGCTCGCCGGACGGAGCTCGCCGCCCTTCGAGTCGCGGATGAGTGGCTGGGTCAGTCGAACGTACTCTTTAGGCAAATCATTGCCTCCAACGGGTGCTGACTCGTCGATCTTACTTCCGGCTGTCGCGCCTGGGCAGCCGATCGCGGCGTTGACCCCTCCGCTCCTCGCTCACGCACCTTGAGGTGCGCGCGTGCAAGCACGCACGCGCTTCGCGCGCGCTCTGGTGCTCGGGCTCGCCTTGCGATCGGCCACCCATCCGCGACGAACGCAGTCGGGTCGCGGGCGCGACTCCGCTGCAGGTCTGGGCCTCGTGGCTGGTAGGCTCCGAAGGTGCCTGTCCATCGTGATCGATCGCGCGTTTACGAAGCCCGAATCAGCGGCCTGGCGATCACCCTGAGCGTCGCCGCACTGGCGCTCGTTGTCGTGTATGTCGTTGGCGGCTTCGCGAACCGGGTCGTGATCCAGGTTGTCGCCATTCCCGGCTCGAGCATCTCTGCATCGCCGTGATCTCGAAAATCAGGCTGGCTGATAGGAATCGCTTCGATCGAGCTCAACCCTCTGCGCGATTTGCGCGGGCCACGCACGACCGCGACGCGAACGTGCAAAGGGTTCA
>DATHGS010000002.1:0-4359 GCA_035490155.1 Candidatus Methylomirabilota bacterium
CGGCGAGAAGGCCGCCGGCGTTCTCTGCGGACCCGACCACGAACACCGCGAAGGCTTCGTCGCCAAGGTCGTAGCCGCGGACATGGGCGGCTCCGACATCATCGGCCACCTTTGCCTCGAACCCGGCGAGGCCGGTTTCGAGATGGCAATCGCGGTCGACGACGACTGGCAGCGTTGCGGTGTCGGACGATCCCTGCTCAGCGCGGCGCTCGACTGGGCGGCGGACCACGGGATCGTCCGCCTCGAGGCATCGATGCTCTCGACGAACAGTGCGATCCTCGGGCTCGTCGCCTCCCTGGAGCGTCCGACCCACATGTCGTCTCCGTCGGCGGGCATCGTCATCGTGACGATCGACATCAGCGGGGCCCTGCCGAAGGCGGCCTGACCGGCGCATGCGGTGCGGTCTCCGCGCTCCCGGTTGCCGCGGGTGCGGAGTGACAGACTGTTAAGTACCTCTTAGGGGCATCAGTCTGAGGAGAAGAGACGTGCTCAGTGACGCATTGATCGTTCCCGCGATCGCGGTCGCGGACCTGGATCGGGCGAGGCAGTTCTACGGGCAGCAGCTCGGTCTGCCGCTCCTGGATGAGACGCCGTTCACCCTTCGCTTCGGCTGCGGCGCCGGTACGCAGATCGCCATCCGACGCGGCACGCCGAATGTCGGTCAGACCGTGGCCCACTTCGAAGTCGCCGACATCGAAGGCACGATCGCGGAGCTCCAGTCGCGGGGTGTCACGTTCGACGACTACGAGACACCGAAGACAGTCAACTTCATCGCCCAGGTCGGGCCGGCTCGCGGGGCGTGGTTCCGGGATCCGGATGGAAACGTCCTGGGCCTTCGCGAAGGAATCGTGCCGCGGGCCGCCGAGTCCGACTAGACCGAGGGACGGGCTGCCCGCGGGCCGACGATCGCGCCGCCACGTGAACCCTCGATCGGCCACACGTCGGCCAGGCGTTGGCCCGGCCGGATGACCACGACGGGGCGCCGGCTGTGATCGACCACATAGGCCGACACGCTTCCGAGTAGCAGACGCCCGACCGGGCCGCGAGCGTGGCTGCCGACGACGATCACGTCTGCGCCCTCCGCCTCGGCGGCATCGATCGTGACGGCTCCGGGGTCGCCTTCCCAAATGAGGAACTGCGCCGGGACTCCGCGAAAGCGGGCGTCCTCGACGATCCTGGCGAGCGCCGATTCGCGCTCGGCACGGACCTGGTCGACACGAGTGTGGAAGAGACCGCCCGGCAGCCTGAGACGCGACGGATCGATGACGCTCAGCATGATCAACTTCGCCCCGATCCGCGCCGCCAGCTCGACCCCGGCACGCTCGGCGCCGGCCGATGTCGCGCTCGTATCGGTCGCGACAAGGACAAGCCGCGGGCCTTCGTCGGTGTGTGTCGCCGTGTCGCCGGAAATGGGGATCATGAGCGGATCGGGACTCAGCCCGTCGTCGGAATGACGCACTCGTAGGCGGGAGCCCCGGCGGACGCGAGCGAAACGGCCGCCGCCTTGTCCTGGACGATCAGCGCGGTGACCATGCCGTACATCCCGTCGGGTCCCTCGGCATGAGGAAGGATGTGGCAGTGGAAGGCCCACGCTCCGGGTTCGTCGCAGTTGACGACGACATCCCAGCGCTCGCCCGGGTTCACGCCAAGGGTGTCGCAGGTGAATGCCGCAGCCCCGAGCGGATAGCCGTCTCTGGCCACTACGCGCATCGGCATCCCATGCAGATGCCACGGATGCATCATGGTCCCCTCGTTCATGAACCGGATCACGATCGTCTCGCCGAGCCTGGCGACGATCGGAGCCGTCGCCGGGAAGCCGCGGCCGTTGATCGTGAAGCCGCCGAGGGTGTCGTTGCTGATCCACACGATGTCCTGCGACGCGCCGTTGAGGCGGTCATAGCGCAGCGCCGGGTCGCGCGGTTGGACGATGAACGCGCCGAGGAGTCCCCGCCCGACCTGGTCTGTGGCGTTGTGGTGCGAGTGATACATGTGCGAGCCGGACGTCCGCGCGACGAACTCGTAGGTGAAGGACGCACCCGGCTGGATCGGCTCCTGCGTGATGTGTGGCACGCCGTCCATCGCGTTCGGCACTCGCTGTCCGTGGAAATGGACGCCGGTCGTTTCGTGCAGGTTGTTCTTGAAGATCGCCCTGACCCTGTCGCCTTCGACGACCGACAGTAGTGGTCCCGGCCAGACACCGTTGTACCCGAGGGCCTTGACGGGATCCTTCAGTGCATCGATCCGGTGGTCGATCTCGTCGATCGTGAGCTCGAAGACCATCGTGTCACCGTCGATCCGGGGCTTCAGCGGCTCGTTCGCGAGCGGCAACGTCGCGGCTTCGCCGTCGAGGAACCGCTTGATCACGGCGGCCGCGTTGGCATCGTGATCGATTGCCGGCGACGCGGATGACGCGGGGGCATGCGACGCGCCGTGGTCTGGTGCGGCGGAAGCGGCGGGCGCGAGACTAGCCCCGGGGCTGGCCGCAGGCGCCGACGCGCCTGGCGCGGCCGACGGACCGTATGTCCACTTCGGCGCAGCGGCCGCGGGCGTGCAGGCGGCGAGAGCCACGGCCGCGATGCCGCCGCCGGCCAGGGCGCCGGCGCGGAGGAAGCCCCGACGCGACAGGCCGGAGGACGGGTCGTCGTGGACCGCCGACTGGGAATCAGGCGAGAGGATGTCCATGGGGGCAAGGGTCGCGCCACTGACCGCCCATCGACACGTGCCGGTCGGCCCTTCCCCGGGGGCCGGACGTCCCGACCACTCAGGAGGCCGACAGAAGCGAACGCTGGTAGGCTCGGTGAATGGCTCCCCATCGCAACTCGGAGGGCACAGCGGTCGAGTCGCTCGATGCGGCCGCCCTCAACGCGGTGGACGAGGCGGCCCGCGCGATCGCGGGGCTGCTCGACGTCGAGGAAGCCCTCCAGCTGATCGTCGAACGGGTCCGGGCGCTCGTCGGAGCCGAGTACGCCGCGCTCGGGATCGTGGGGACCGAGGATCGGATCGAACGGTTCATCACCAGCGGGATGACGCCCCACGAACGCGCGGCGATCGGGCCGTTGCCACGCGGCCGAGGCCTTCTCGGCCTGATCATCCGCGAAGAGCGCTCCTATCGGATCCCGAACATCGCCGCCCACCCGGACAGCTCCGGCTTCCCTCCGAACCACCCGCCGATGACCTCGTTCCTCGGCGTTCCGGTCACGTCGCGCGGCCGCTCGGTCGGCAACTTCTACCTGACGAACAAGACGGGCGCCGCCGAATTCACCCCGACCGATCAGCGCCTTGTCGAACTGTTCGCGCTGCACGCCGGCATCGCCATCGAGAACGCGAGGCTCCACCAGCAGGTTGCCGGCTATGCCATCGTCCAGGAACGCGATCGGATCGGCCGCGACCTGCACGACGGGATCATCCAGTCGCTCTATGCGGTGTCCCTGTCGCTCGAAGACGTTCCGGACCTCATGACCCTCTCACCGACCGACGCCGCCGGCCGCGTCGACGCCGCGATCGACTCGCTCCAGGACTCGATCCGCGAGCTGCGCAACTTCATCTATGGCCTCCGGCCCGAGGCGCTCGACGGTGCCGACGTGGCCGCCGGAATCGTCGCCCTGGCCGAGCAGTTCGGCTACAACACGCTCGTCGACGTCGAGCTCGACGTGGACGCCGACGCTGGCCAGGGCATCTCGCCCGAACACGGCGCCGAACTTCTCCAGCTCGTGCGCGAGGCGCTCAGCAACGCGGCGCGCCACGCGCGCGCTCGGCACGTGATAGTCAGCTTTCGCAATGAGTCGGACGACCGCACGGGCCTCGTCGTGGCCGATGACGGCGTCGGCTTCGATTCATCGGCCGTGGTCCCGGCCGGTCACGATGGACTCGGCAACATGCGTGCCCGGGCCGAGGCCATCGGCGCCACGCTGCGTGTCGAGAGCGCCAGCGGCCAGGGGACACGTATCATCGTTGGGTTGCCCGGCCGGGCAGATGCTTGACGTGACGTGACGATGGCCGAACCGGCTCCCGCCCGAACCCTCCGCCTGCTGGTGGTCGACGACCACGAGGTCGTTCGACAGGGCCTCGTCGCCCTGCTCGATCGGCGGCCCGGGTTCCAGGTCGTCGCCCAGGCGGGGACGGTCGAGGAATCGATCACCCAGGCGCGGCTGCACCAGCCCGACATCGTGGTGATGGACGTTCGGTTGCCGGACGGCTCCGGCGTCGAGGCTTGTCGCGAGATCCGCGCGGAGCTTCCGGCGACACGGGTGATAATGCTCACCTCATTCCCGGACGACGAGGCGGTCCTCTCGGCCATCGTCGCGGGAGCGTCGGGCTATCTGCTGAAACAGATCCGGGCGCGGGATCTCGTTGCAGCCC
>DATHGS010000003.1:0-3419 GCA_035490155.1 Candidatus Methylomirabilota bacterium
TGCATCGAGCCGACGCCGCGCCTCGACGAGGTGTCCACGCTTCTGCCAGTAGCGCCACATCGCGAAGGCAATGCGGATCGCCGTCGAGGCGTCGCCGGCGGCCGTTGCCCGGTCGAGAACCGCACGGATGTTGTCATGATCATGTTCCAGCCGGCCGAGGGCCAGCCGCTGGCGATTGCCGGCCAGCTCGGGCGCCGTCGTTTCGGCCAGCTCCACGAAGGCTGCTGAGTGGCGCCTTTCGATCTCGGCCGCCTCGCCGCTCGCGACGAGCTGTTCACCGGCGAACTCACGAATCGTGTCGAGCTGGCGGAACCGCGTTTGGCCATCGATCTCCTCGACCCGAACGAGGCTCTGGTCAACCAGCGACGCCAGTCCATCGAGGACGTCGACGCCAACGTCCGATGCGGGCCCGCAGACGATATCGGCGATCTCGAGATTGCAGCCGCCGACGAAGACGGCCAGCCGGGCGAACAGCCGGCGCTGGCCTTCATCGAGGAGGTCGTGGCTCCATGCGATCGCACCACGCAGGGTCTGCTGCCGCTCGGGCAGGTCGCGGGAGCCAGCCGACAGCACGCCCAGCTGGTGCTCGAGTCGGGCGAGGATCGCGTCAGGCGTGAAGAGCTTGATCCGGGCGGCGGCGAGCTCGATCGCCAGCGGCATGCCGTGGAGGCGGGCGCAGATCCCGGCCACGGCCGGGGCGTTTTCGTTCGTGACGGCGAAATCCGGTCGGACGGCGACGGCCCGGGCGATGAACAGGCGGACGGCCTCGTACTGCGAGATGCCCTCCGCCCCGAGACCGCGCTCGGCGACGGGCAGGTTGAGCTTTTCGAGCTCGGACATGGCGAGGATGTCGCGCGGCGCGGGCAGGCCGGGCACGGGGTACTCCTGCTCGCCCGAGACCCGCAGGGCCGCCCGGGTGGTCGCGATGACCGAGAGCCGCGGGCACGATCGGAGGAGATCCCCGACGAGCGGCGCCGCGTCGACGACCTGCTCGAAGTTGTCGAGGACCAGGAGGATGTGGCGGGCGCCGAGCGACTCGACGATGAGGTCACGCGCCGAGCGCGTCTCCGTTTCCACCAGGCCGAGGGTCGCGGCGATCCGCGACGCGACGAGGCCCGGATCCCGGACAGGCTCGAGGGCGACGAACCACGTCCCATCCTCGAACGTCTCGGCGACGTTGGCGGCGAGCTGGAGCGACAGGCGTGTCTTGCCAGTGCCGCCGGGGCCGGTCAGCGTCAAGAGCCGGGTCTTCGAAAGGAGCTCGGCCGCCTCGGCCAGCTCCGCTTCGCGCCCGACGAAGCTCGTCAGCTGGGTCGGCAGGTTGTTCGGCTGGCGGTCGAGCGAGCGGATCGGCGGAAAGTCGTTCGTCAACCCGTCGATGACGAGCTGGCAGAGCCGCTCCGGCCGGAGATCCTTGAGGCGGTGTTCGCCGAGGCCGCGGATCGTCACCCCGTCGGGCAGGTCGTCGGCGACGAGCGACGAGGTGGTCTCCGAGAGGAGAACCTGGCCACCGTGACCGGCCGCGCCGACACGCGCCGCGCGATGGACGTCGGCGCCGACGTACTCGCCGTCGGGGTCGAGCGACCCGTTGCCACTGTGAAGACCCATCCGAACTCGAACGACGGCGCCATCGGGCCATGGCTCGCCGGCCAGGCGGCGCTGGGCGTCGACCGCTGCCCGAACGGCGCCGTCGGGTCGGTCGAAGACCGCGAGGAAGCCGTCGCCCTCGGTCTTCTCCTCGTGGCCCCCCGCTCCTGCCAGTGCCGCCCGGATGAGCTCGCGGTGGCGGGCGAGGATCGCGTTCCAGCGGTCCCCGCGGAATTCCTGGGCGAGCCTCGTGGAGCCCTCGATGTCGGTGAACAGGAACGTCACCGACCCGACGGGCTTGTCTGCGCTCGTCACCGCAGGCCGAGGCTCAGTGATGCTGTTGCTCCGTCTGGCTGCGGAGCCGCTCGGCCAGTCCCCGCAGGATGGCGAGAGCGAGCGACGGATTGGCAAGGAGGACGGCCTCGAAGTCCCAGGTCGCGAGAGCGAGGCAACGGGTCTCGTCGACCGTCACGACCTGGGCGATCCGCGGCTTGCCGTCGAGGACGGACAGCTCGCCGAAGAACTCGCCCGGACCCAGGACCGCAAGCTCCTCGCCGTCGCGGACGACTCGCACGGCTCCGTCGACGATGAGGAAGAAGCCCGTCCCGATCTCGCCCTGCCTGGCGATCACCCGATCGGGCGGAAAGTCGACCTCGACGGCGCGGTCCGCGACGGCAGCGAGGTCGGTCGATCCCACGCCCGTGAACAACCGGCAGGCGCCCAGCAGTTCGGCTCTTCGGTCCTGGGTGAGGGTCAAGGGAACGCTCCTGCGCAACGGCCGATGTTGCCCCCCCGCGACGGACTGATGCTGGCGCCCGCCGGGTCCGCCGTCAACCGGTCGACCGAGCCCGACACTGGACGGAACCGACCGCCTGGCCCGGCCGTTGGGCCCGGCTGCCCGTGGGCTCGTCGGCGGTGGCAGAATGCGGGCTCGCGGCTCACCTCTGCCCAGGAGACACGGATGGCCAACCCCGACGAGATCGTCGACCAGATCGCGTCCTTCGGGCTGTTCGCGGATCTCGCGAGCCCGCAGCTCGAGGGCGTAGCCCACACGTTCGAGGAGCGCTGGTACGCCGAAGGCGAGCGGATCCTTCGCCAGGGGATCAGCGGATCGGCGTTCCATATCATCCTCGAGGGCGAGGCGACCGTCGTCATCGACGGTGAGGAACGGGCGACGCTCGGCCGCGGGGACTTCTTCGGCGAGGTCTCGATCCTGCTCGGCGAAGCGCCGGTCGCCGACATCGTCGCGAAGCGGGCGCTCCGCTGCCTCGTCCTGGCCGGACCGCAGGTCCAGGCCTTCCTCGTCGAAAATCCGCCGGTGATGTACCGGATGCTCCAGGCGCAGACGCGACGGTTGCGGATCGCGAACCGGTGGCGGAGCTGAGCGACCGTCCGTTCCCGCCGGGCACCTATCCCGTCGTCGTCATCGGGAGCGGGCCCGGTGGCCTCCAGGTGGCGTCGCGCCTGCGTCATCACGGGATCGCGCACGCAGTCCTGTCGGCCGACGACGCGCCGGGCGGAATGTTCCGGCGGTGGCCGTTCTTCCAGCGGCTGCTGTCCTGGACCAAGCCGTACGCCCCGGTCGATCGCGCCGAGCATGCCTACGAGCGCTATGACTGGAACAGCCTGCTCGGCGAGGACCCGGCCAGCCGGACCCTGATGCCGGACCTGATGGACGGCTCGTCCTATTTCCCGTCGCGCCCCGAGATGCAGCGCAACCTGGAGCTGTTCGCGGAGCGGGCCGGACTGGAAGTCCGCTACGGCTGCCGCTGGACGGCCACCCGCCGCGAGGAGAACGTCACGGGCACCGATGTCGTGCTCGAGACGACCGA
>DATHGS010000004.1:0-5720 GCA_035490155.1 Candidatus Methylomirabilota bacterium
GACCTGCACGAGGCTCTCTCGGAGCTGACCGGTGCGTTCGTGCCCGTCACTGACGCGACGTACTGGTCCGACACCATCGGCGAGGCGCGAGCGACGGCGCCGATGATCGCCTTCAATCACAGCCGCGCCCAGATCCTCGCCCCCCACACGGAAGTCGATCCGTGGGCGGGCGTCAATCGCGGCGACACACCCCCGGGCAGCGAAACCTAGGTTCGATCCCTCCAACGACTCATCGATCGACGGGTAGGTCCAGGCGATTGCCCCACTCGGCCCAGCCGCCGTCGTAGACCGCGACGTCGTCGTGGCCGAGGATCGTGAGGACGAACGCGAGCTTCGCGGCAGCGATCCCGGAGCCGTCGTAGCAGATCATCCGGCGTCCGCGAGAGACATTCGCCCGAAGCAGGAGATCGCGCAGCTCGCCGCCATCGCGGAAGTGTTGGCTGCCCGGCCGGGTCATCGCCCCGACCGGCACGTTGGCCGCCCCGGGGATGTGGCCGAGCCGCTTCGTATTCCCCTCGAGGCCGCGGTACTCCGCCGGCGCGCGGGCGTCGAGCAGCGACACGTCCGGCGAACCGAGCAGCGACCGAATGTCGGGCGTCGTGAGGCGCATCCGCGGCTGGGCCCGCGGGGTGAACCGGCCCTGTGCCGGGGGCACGACCGCGTTCGAGACGGGCCGGTGCTCCTCAATCCAGGCAGGGTAGCCGCCATCGAGGATCCTGACGGACTCGAAGCCGTAGACCCGCAGGCTCCACCATGTTCGGGCGGCGAAGAGACTCGTCGTGTCGTCGTAGATGACCACCGTCGTTCCGTCGCTGACCCCGGCCGCGGCCATCGCCGTCGCGACCTGGTCGGGCCCGGCGAGCAGCAGCGCGTCGGCGCCCTCGGACGGGTCGATCAGGGTCGTTCGCCAGTCGAGATGGACGGCCCCCGGGATGTGGCCGGCGGCGTGGACCGTTCGGGCGCTGCCATCGGGGCGCCAGCGGACGTCGAGGATGCGGACCTCGGGTCGACCGATCTGGTCACCGAGCCAGTCGGTCGAGGCCAGGGACTCCGGCCGTGCGAGGCCGCTCCCAGCGCGTGGTCGCTCCGGACGGCGGTCGGCTGGCGGCGGCGGCATCGCCGGTATCATACGGCCGTGGTCGGCCCCTTCATGCCCGATGCGGAGAAGCTCGCCGCGGTCCGGGACGCGTTGCCGGCACTCGGGGCGGGGATTTACCTCAATACGGGTCTCGCCGGGCCACTGCCGGCCGAAACCGCCGCTGCGATGGATGAGCTCTCCGGCTGGCAGGTCCGGACCGGACGCGCTCACCAGGACGCCTACCCCGCGCTCCTCGAGCGGTTGGCCGAGGCCCGGGCGGGCATCGCGGCCGTCCTCGCCACCGATGTCGAATCGATCGCGCTCACCCGCGCGACGACGGAGGGCATGAACATCGCGGCGTGGTCGATCGACTGGCGCCCGGGCGCCCGAATCGCGACCACGAGCCAGGAGCATCCGGGCGGTCTCGGGCCGCTCGTCGCGGTTCGCGATCGGTTCGGCGTCGCGCTCGACATCGCCGACATCGGTGACGGCGGGGACGACGATCGGACGGTTGCCGCCCTGGCTGCCGCGATTCGACCCGAGACCAGGCTCGTCGCCGTGTCCCACGTGCTGTGGACCACCGGCGCCCGGTTGCCCATCGCCCGAATTGCGGCACTGGCCCACGAGCGGGGTGCCGTCGTCGCCATCGACGGGGCACAGGCAGCCGGGGCGATCCCAGTGAACGTCGACGAGATCGGGGCCGACTTCTACGCCCTCTCGGGCCAGAAGTGGCTGCTCGGGCCCGAGGGCACGGGTGCGCTGTGGGTGGCCCCCGAGGCACTCGAGCGGGCCCGCCCGAGCCACGCCGGCTGGTTCGCCTTCGAACGGATCGGGCTCGACGGCGAGGTTGCCTGGCAGCCGGACGCGCGCCGTTTCGAGACGTCGGGGTTCCACCCGCCGTCCGTGGCTGGTTTCGCCCGGAGCTGCGGCTGGTTGTCGATGTACGTCGGCCTGGCCTGGGTGCACGAACGAGGAAGAGCGCTCGCTCGAGCCGCCGCTGACCGGCTGGCCTCGATCCCGGGTGTCGCCGTGCTAACGCCGCGCGACCGGATGGCGACGATCGTTAGCTTCCGAATCGTCGGCTGGCCAGCCGAGCTGGCGCTCGACGAGCTGGGCGCTCGGGTCTTCGCGATGGCTCGCTTCATCGAGCCCCTCGACGCCATCCGGATCAGTGTCGGGTTCTTCAACACCGAGGCCGAGATCGAGCGGTTCGCCGGAGCCGTCGAACTGCTGGCCGAGCACACGCCCGACAGCCTGCCACCGCGGTCGCGACTTCCGATCCTCGGCCAGGTCGACTGAGAGTGCACGACCCCCGGCCGGCGCGCGAGCCCGAGCCCGTCTCGGAACCTGTGGCCCCGCCGATCCGCCCGCCGATCCGCCGCAGATCCTGGGGGGAGATCCGCTGGCGCCAGTTTCGGAACGCGCCGCGACCGGTCGTCCGGGCCGTCCTCAGCAGCCTGCTCGTCGCGATCGCGCTCGGCATCGCGTACCTGGCCTATGACGTCGCGCTGCGCCGCGGGGCGGCCCTGCCGGGCGGCGACCTGCGGGTCCTGTTCGTGGCACTCGACGTCGTCGTCGTGCTCGCCACGGGGAGCATCGTGACGTACCTGGTCGTGCCCCAGCCGACCGGTTCCGGCGATCGCGCGGTCCGGACGGCCTGGTCCGCGGCGCTCGGCTTCTTCGCCGCGGTCCCTGTCTGCTACCTCGTCCTCGTGGTCGCGGTCCAGGTGATCGAGCCCCTGCTCACCTGATCCGGCGGTGGGCCTCACCCTTTGCGAATACGCAACACTTTCCGCTCGGTCGCAGGCCCAAGGGGATAGCCCTTTCGTACCATACCGCGGTACCCTCCGCCCGATATCATCCACTGGTCGGCTATCCGGCCGCACGAAGGAGAGGACGTTCGTGGCGATCGACGAGCAGCACGTCGCGCTCCCGCAGCTCTACGGCGCACCGGCCTATGCGCGTCCGGCGCCCAAGGTGGAACCGACGCCGCGTCCGGTGGATCCCGACGACCTGCCGATCGAGGCCATCCGCACAGACGAGGAGCAGCAGCTCGCCGAGGCCCTGCCGGCCTACGCGTTCAGCGACGGCGGCGCCCAGGCGACAGGCACACACGCCGGCTACTCTGCGATGTTCGCGGGGGAGAGTCCGGAGCTGCGACCGCGTCCGCTGAGTCTCAAGGCGATAGCGGGTCGGCTACGCGGCGGGGACTCCTGAGCGTCCTTCCAGCCCGCCCAGCCGGCCCACGACGCCGGCGGTGCTAGGATCGCCCGATGGGGGAGTAGCTCAATTGGTCAGAGCGGCGGGCTTATATCCCGCTGGTTCCAGGTTCGAGTCCTGGCTCCCCTACCAGCTCAAGGGCACCGTTCGATCTGTCGACCGGATGCACCGGCCGGCGACGGGCGCGTGGCATGATCGCGACGCAACGCTGATCCGCCGACCGTCTCTGGCCAGACGATGGAACCCATGGACCGATCCACCTCGCCGCTCGCCGTCCTCCTCGTCGCCCTCCTGACCGCCGCCACGATCGGCCTGTCCGCGTTCGTCGTCAACTCGGCGCCGACGGGCGCGGTCGCCGCCGCGACGGGCACTCCCGCTTCCACACCGGAGGCAACGGCGGCCGTCATGGATGTTTCGCCGTCACCGTCGAGCGACCTGCCCTCTGCCAGCCCGGAATCCTCGCCGCCGCCTCCCTCCCCGAGCCCCTCGGCCACCCCTGCCCCCACCCCCAAGCCGGTCCTCGCGATGAACCTCTACCACAAGGGCGACTTCGTCAGCGAGCTCACGCCGGTGCAGTGCGTCAGCGCGGCGATGCAGATCATGCTCAACGTCATCGGCCCGAATGACGACCGCACGAACCGAACGCAGGCGGCCCTCGCCAAGCTCGCGAAATCGTTGTCGGATGCGCCGTATGGCGGCACCGAGCCGCTCGGCTGGGCGAGAGGACTGCAGCAGCGTGGCGCCGGCCACTACAAGGTCGTCGTCGAATCCACGCTCATCAAGGCGGTCCGCCGCGGGGTCGCGGCGATCCGGGCAACCGGCCGCCCGGTCGGGCTGCTCGTCTGGCGAGGCGCTCACTCGTGGGTTCTCCACGGCTTCGAAACCACCGCCGATCCGGCGGGGCCAGACGCGTGGAGCGTGACCCGCATCTACGTCAGCGATCCGTGGTACCCACGAATCAGCAGGATCTGGGGCCGGTCGCGAGGGCCGAATGCGCGGATCACGCCCAAGCAGCTGACGGAGGATTACCTGCCCTGGAAGCGCCCGACGGGTCGCTATCCCGGCATGGACGGAAAGTTCGTCCTGGTCATTCCCGTCGACTGACGGGATCGCAACCCCGTCAATCGCAACGGCGGGTCAATCGCACCGCTGCCGTGGCGGCCGGGATGTGGGTTCTAGGCGATCGACCTGATCTGGTCGAGGAGCTCCGCCCGGCGGGTCGAGCTCAGCGAACGCTGCGGCGGCAGCGAGGCCAGCCATGCGGGGATCTGCTCGGGGGTGATGACCGCACAGGCGGGCGTCCGGTCGAGCGAGGTGTCCGACGTGACGACCGCGGCATAGACCTTCACGACGAAGTCCTGCTCGCCCGCCGCGAACCAGTTTCGGACGCGCTCCGCGTCGCGAGCCGCGCGCTCCAGAGGGTTGTCGTATGGCATCCAGCGGCCGTCCGCGCGATGGACCTCCCAGGTGGTGCCACGACGGCGCGTTGCCGAGGCCGGTGGGAGCTCGGCGAGGATCGCGACCCCATGCGACCCGGCGACGAGATTGCGGACCACCCGACCCTCCGGGAGCCTCACGATGGGGGCGACGGCGATATCGTCACCGAGCGAGCCGGCAACCTTGCCGATGGCTCCGCGGTTCGGCCGTCGGAAGACGATCGCAGCGACGCGCGACAGGCGGAACAGACCGACGATCGCGAATGAGGGCGGCGCGACGAGGGAGAAGCCCCAGATGATGGCCCCGACGGCCATCTGCTCGGGCGCGGGACGGATCGTGGTTGGGGTAAGGCCGCGAACGAGGGGCGTTGCGATCGCCAGCCAGGCGAGGCCGAGGCCGCCGACAAGCAGGACAAGCCCGACGAGCGTCCCGGCGACGATTGGCCCGCGGGCAGGTTTTGTCGTCGCCGCTGGATAGATCATCTCCATGGCGTCCATCGTGGGTCGCTGGAGGTCCGGTGCCAATGGGATCATCGGGTCACTTCCTGGCGGCCGACTGGCCCACGCTGCACACCGGACCCCACCGATCCTTTGTGTCGCCGCCCGGGTACCGGTGCGCCGCAGCACCAAGTGCCGTTTGAATCGGCCTCACGACGATTCGTTAGTGAGAAACCCGTACCATTGCGGCCCCTCACTCGGCCGACCATCGTGGGCCACGCACCGGGAATTCATGCCCGGAGCGGAGGCCTTATCTGGTGTCACGCACACGACGATCGCCGGTGCCGCGAGGGGCCGGTCAATTGCTCGCCACGATCGCGGCCGCGGTATGCATGCTGCTGTCGCTGGCCTTGCCCGTGGCCGCCGACTCCGGACCGACGAGGCTGTACGGCGCGGGCGCGTCGCCAGGCAGCGGCACGCCGGCGACGACCGTCGAGTTCACGGTGGGCTACCGCAACCACGAGGGCTCAGGCCCTGCCTCGGTCACG
>DATHGS010000005.1:0-4536 GCA_035490155.1 Candidatus Methylomirabilota bacterium
CGATGGGGCCGAGGCGGCCGATGGCGCCTCGGCGGCGCCGATTCCTCAACCGACACGCGAACTTCTCGACACGGCGACAGCGGCGATCGAAGCGGGCTTCGATGCAACGAATGGTGGCTGGGGTCGGGCCCCGAAATTCCCCCAGCCGATGACGATCGAGTACCTCCTCCGACGCGCGGTTACGACCGGTGATTCGAGGCCGCTCGCCGTCGCGCGGCGCAGCCTCGACGCGATGGCGGACGGCGGAATCCATGATCAGCTGGGCGGCGGATTCCACCGCTACTCGACGGATGCGAAGTGGCTGGTCCCGCATTTCGAGAAGATGCTCTACGACAATGCCCAGCTTGCCCGCGTCTACATCCACGCGTGGGCGTTGACCGGTGATCGGCGATACCGGGACGTGACCGTCTCCACGCTCGACTATCTCACTGGCGAGCTGCGAACGAGCGATTGCGGCTTCGCGGCGAGCCAGGATGCGGACACCGACGGGGTCGAGGGCGCGACGTTCGTGTGGACGGCCGAGGAGATTCGCGACGTCGTTGGCGCCGAGGAGATCTCGCCGATCGTGGCAATGACGTATGGCGTGAAGCCCGAAGGCAACTGGGAGGGCAAGACGATCCTGTCGCGGATCCGGTCGGCCGAAGAGGTCGCGACGATGACGCGGCTGCCGGTCGAGGAGGTTCGCCTCCGCCTCGCCTGGGCGGGCGATCTCCTTCGCGCTCGGCGCGCGAGCCGACCCCAGCCGGCTCGCGACGACAAGGTGCTTGCAGCTTGGAACGGGCTCGCCATCGCCGCGTTCGCCGACGCCGCGCGGTTGCTGTCAGTCGGGGACAACACGCCGGATCTCGGCCGCTCCGAGTCGTTCCTCAAGAGCGCCATCAGCGCGGCGAACGGCGTTCTTGCCGGCCTCCTCCGGCCCGACGGCCGGCTCGGTCGGTCGTGGAAGGATGGCCGATCGACCGGTGATGGCGTGCTCGAGGACTATGCCGATCTCGCCGATGGCCTTCTCGCCCTGTACGAGGCCACCTTCGACGAGCGCTGGTTCGTCACGGCCCGCCAGCTTGCCGACGCGATCCTCGACCATTTCGTCGACCCGGATGGCGGGTTCTTCGACGCGGCCGACGACCACGAGACGCTCATCACCCGGCCGAAGGACGTCCAGGACAACGCCGTGCCGGCCGGCGGCTCGATGGCGGCGGCCGTCCTGCTCAAGCTGGCTGCGCTGACCGGCGAGAGCCGCTACCGGGTGGCCGCCGAGCGGGCGATCGAGACGGTCATCCCGTACCTCGCCCGCTACCCGACCGGTTTCGCCAACTGGCTGTCGGCCGCCCACCTCGCAGTCGAGGGGATCGACGAGCTGGCGATCGTCGGCGCGCCGGGCGACCCGGCGACCGACGCGCTCATCGCCGTGGGCGCGACCGGGTTCCGCCCAGGACTCGTGGTCGCCCTAGCTGCGGCGCCCGAGTCCGGCTCGTCGGCGGTGCCGCTGCTCGAGGGCCGCGCACTGATCGACGGCCGGCCAACCGCCTATCTGTGCCGCGACTTCGCGTGTCGCCTGCCGGTCACCGACCCGGCGGCGCTCCTGGCGCAGCTCGGAGGCTAGGGCAGGAAGTCAGGCAGGCCGCAGAACCACGATCGTCGTGCCGTTGCTGTCGCCGTCGGGATCGTGGTTGGAGCCCGGGACGTAGGTCGACCCGGTCTTCACCACCCCCGTCACGGTGAAGGTGACGCTCGCGACCGATGCCCTTGTGAGCTTGGTCTTCGACACCGAGCACGTTCCGGAGGATGTCGTGGTGCACGACGCATTACCGCTGGCACCGCTACTCCAGGTACCGGTGACGACGGCGCCCGAAACGGGGCCGTGAGCCGCCGTTTCGATCCGGATCATCACTTTGGCAGTCCACGTCTTGCCGCTGTTGGTGCCGCTCCCGTCGAGATCGCCGACATTGATCGGGTTCGGCGGTGGTGGCGGTGGTGCCGCCGCGACCGTGATCGAGACCGTTGCGGGAGCGCTCGGCCCGGTCGCGTCGACGACCCGGTAGGTGAACGAGTCGGAGCCGCTGTAGCCGGTGGTCGGCGTGTAGACCACAGTCGCGCTGTCGGCGTTCGGCGCGCCGGGGGTGCAGGCGAGGTTCGATAGCGAGCCGACGCCACCATGGGTCGGCAGGTTGAGCACCTGGAACGACAGGTCGCACGTGTCCGGGTCTGTCCCCGACAGCGTGATCGTGACCGGGTTCGGTGAGGTCGTCGAAGCGGTCTTGGGCTGGGCCGTCGGCGGGTCGTCGACCGCCGCGACGGTCACCGCCACCGCTCCGCTATCGGTGCCGCCAGCGCCATCGGAGACCGTATATGTGAACGAGTCGGAGCCGTTGTAGCGGGGATCCGGCGTGTAGGCGACCGTGCTGTTCGCGTTGATCGCGGTCGTGCCGTGAGGCGGGTCACTGACCGCAACCGTCGACAGCGTGTCGCCGTCCACGTCGGTGTCGTTGGCGAGGACCGCGACATTGGCGGCGGTGCCCTCGTTCGTGGTGAGGCTGTCATCGGTCGCCACCGGCGGGTCGTTGACCGGCGTCACGGTCACCGCGACTGAGCCGGTGTCGGAGCCGCCATGACCATCGGAAATGGTGTAGGTGAACGCGTCGGATCCGAAATAGTTCGCGGCCGGGGTGTAGTCGACCCCCATGCCGCTCGCGTCGAGGATGGCGACACCATGGCCCGGCGAGCCAACGCCCGATACATGCACGCCGTCGCCGTCCGGATCGCTGTCGTTGGCGAGGATCGAAACCTTGACCGGGGTGTCTTCCGCGGTCGTCGCAGCATCATCGCCGGCGACCGGCGGATGGTTGGTCGGTGGCGGCGGTAGCAGCCCGAGGACCGCACCCGCGGCATCGACGACACCGCAACCGAAATACAACGGGTAGCGCGGGTCGGTCCTTGGTATCGGTGTCGAGTTCACGCCGAAGCCAGGATCGGCGGTCGCGCACATCTGGGCCTTGACGTCATCGAGGAGGCCGGGCGCACCCTGGTCAGTGATACCGGCCGAGAGGAGCAGCGCAACCGTCCCCGCGAGATGTGGTGATGCCATCGAGGTCCCGCTCAGGGCGTCGTAGCCCCACGGCTTGCAGAACATGCAGCTCCCTATCGGGACGGTCGAGTAGACCATGTCGCCGGGGGCGGCGAAGTCGACCTCGGGGCCGGTGCACGAGTAGCCGGTCAACGCATCGTTCGGGTTGGTGAAGGTGGTCGAGAGGACCTCCGGATAGGCCGCGGGGTAAGTGACGGGACAGCCATAGAAGAGCTCTTGCCAGTCGAGCGGGTTGACGTTGCCCGAAGCGGCGGCCATGAGCAGGCCCTGCGACCCGGCGTTCGCGACCGCCGTGGCGAGCGCGGGCGAGACCTCGTGGGTCCCGAGGCTCATGTTGACGACGTCGATGTTGTTGTCGAGGGCCCACTGGAGGGCAAGAATCAGGTTGGAGACGTCGCCCTCGCCGTTCGCGTTGAGGATCTTGAGGGCGAAGAGATCGACTGCCGGGGCAACGCCGACGACGAGATAGCCGTTCTTCTCGGCGGCGAGGATGCCTGCGACGTGGGTCCCATGCCCGTTGTCGTCGTACGGATCCGCGTCGTTGTTCACGAAGTCGTAGCCGCCGCGATAGTTGCTTGTGAACTCCGGATCGACGACGTACGGCGTGTCCAGCGGGTCGTCGTGGATGTAGTCGATGCCCGTGTCGATGATTGCGACGCGGACGCCGGCACCGCGGATGCCGGCATCGTGGGCGGCCTTCGCACCGATCCGGCTGACGCCCCAGGCGTTGTCGTACTCGGGATCACCGGTCAGGGTGGCCGCTTCGACGACGGGCTCAATCGCGCTCAGGGTCGGGTCGAGTTCGACGCGACGGACGCCGGGTTCCCGCGCGAGCTGCTTCATCTCGCCGCGCGAGAGCACCGCCGAGATGCCGTTGATGAGGGCCAGGCGAGCCCGAACGTTGCCGCCATGCCTCTCGATCGCCCGCTCCGCAGCGAGACCCGGCTTGGCGTCCAGGGTGACGATGACCTTGACCCGTTCCGCCGCCACCGGATCCGTGGCGCTCGCCGCGCCGGCCGGTCCGGGCAGCAGGGCCCCGGCGACGAGCGCGCTCAGCACGAGGACGAACCGCGCTCGACGTGTCGACCGCCCCATCACGACCCTCCCTCCGGTCCCGACCCCCGCGACTCGGGGTGCCGACGGTACGCTCGTTGGGCCCCCCGGACAAGGGGTATTCGACGACGTGGCGCGCACGGGCAACGTCAGATGGTCCGGCCCTCAGGTCACGCCCAAGTACGATGCGTTCTGGCGCAACCAGTGAGCGAGGACCCCAACCGTGACCGAACCTGAACCGCCCTCCGGAGCCGACGCGCAGAACCACGCGGGCGAGCTCAATTGCCTCCGCTGTGGATCGGTGATCGAATCGCTGGGCGTCGAGGAATTCCGGACCGGCGGGACGTCCGGCGGCATCAAGCTCCTCATCGGTGAGTGGGGCGAGCTCGGCGAAAAGA
>DATHGS010000006.1:0-6375 GCA_035490155.1 Candidatus Methylomirabilota bacterium
CTCGCGCCTGCCCGGAGGTCACCGTGCCCGACGACGTCAACGCCCTGGCCGATCGTTACCACGAGTTCCGCCTCCGGACCAACCCAACCTGGGCCCATCTCCAGGGCGACTACCGCTTCGCCGGGCAGTTCGAGCAGGTCGGCCGCGCCGCCGAGGACCTCGACATCGCCGCGCAGCGCGACTTCGCAGCCAAGGCCGAGGCGATCCCCGTCGATGGGCTCGGACCGGACGACCGCATCACCCGCGAGATGATCGCCTGGGACGCGACGATCGGCGCCGACATCCTGTCGTCGCGTCTCGAAGAGTTCTCGGTCGATCCGATCTTTGGGCCGCAGACAATCCTCGCGGTCCGCATCCCGAAGCTGACCCTGCCGACGGCGGAGGTCGCCGAGGCCATGGTCGGCAAGGTGAACGGAATCGCGACCCACTTCACCGACCTCGCTGACCGTCACCGCGACGGCGTCGATCACGGCCGGACGCCGGCCGACTTCGCGGTTCGCCAGTCGATCGAGCAGATCGACGCCTGGCTCGGGCGGCCCGTCACCGACGATCCGCTCCTCGCGACGGCCGAGCCACAGGGCGTGGCGGACCGCGATGCCTGGCAGGGGCGCCTCCGCGAGGCGATTGCCAGCCAGGTCCGGCCAGCCCTCACGACCTACCGCGACACCCTCCGCGACGAAGTTCTGCCGAAGGCTCGGCCGGATGAGCATTGCGGGCTAACCTGGCTCGCCGATGGCGCCGAGGCCTACGAGCGACTGATCCGCTTCTACACGACCGTGCCACTGACGGCGCAGGAGATCCACGACATCGGTCTCCAGCAGGTCGAGTCGCTGGCGGCGGAGTACCGGGCGCTCGGGCCCGAGGTTGTCGGAT
This sequence comes from Candidatus Methylomirabilota bacterium, assembly GCA_035490155.1. Classification (GTDB taxonomy): domain Bacteria; phylum Chloroflexota; class Limnocylindria; order Limnocylindrales; family CSP1-4; genus CF-46. Next base: position 874 of record DATHGS010000006.1, read on the forward strand.
CGGCCGACCTCGACCGGATCTTCGAGGGGCTGCGCTCGGATCCAGCCCTTCACCATACGAACGCGGCGGAGATCGTTGCCGCGTCGAAGACCGCGATGGCGAAGGCGCGGGCCGCCATGGGCGACTGGTTCGGGATCCTGCCGAAGGCCGATTGCGACGTCGAGGCGACGTCAAGCGGCGCTATCGCCTTCTACTTCCCGCCGGCCAAGGACGGCAGCCGCGGCGGCGTTTTCTTCATGAACACGTCCGATCCGACCGGCTGGGGCCGCTACGACATCGAATCGACCTCCTACCACGAGGGCATCCCGGGCCATCACCTCCAGCTGTCGATCTCGGGCGAGCTCGAATCGATCCCGGAGTTCCGCAAGCGCGCCTTCATCGCCGCATACGGCGAGGGCTGGGGTCTCTACACGGAGCGGCTGGCCGACGAGATGGGCCTCTACTCGAGCCCGCTCGACCGGATGGGGATGCTGTCGGCCGATTCGATGCGGGCGTGCCGACTCGTCGTCGACACCGGCATGCACGCCCTCGGCTGGAGCCGCCGCCAGGCGATCGACTACATGCTCGCCAACTCGCCAATGCGCGAGAGCCACGTCAGCGCCGAGATCGACCGCTACGCCGTGACCCCGGGGCAGGCCCTTGCCTACATGATCGGCCGGCTCGAGATCCAGCGCATCCGACGGGAGGCCGAAGCCGCGCTCGGCGATCGGTTCGACATCCGGGCCTTCCACGACGCCGTCCTTGGCTCGGGCCCGATGCCGCTCCCGGTCCTCGACCGCCACGTCCGGGAGACTCTCACCCCGGCCGCCTGAAGGCGATACGCCGTGGGGCTACGAGCTCACGAGGGTGGTCATCAAGCGGATCTCGAGCGTTCCCACCACGCGGCCGTCGTCGGTCGTGATCGTCAGGGTGTAGCCGGCGATCGACGCACCCGGCCGGAATGGCACAGGCACCTCGATCGTGGTCGGCCGTTGTGGCGTGTCGATCGGTGGCCAAATGTTCCCGGCGTCACCGACTGCCGGACGGTCGAATCCCTCCCAGTGCAGGAACTGCCACCCTCGCGGCAGGGCCAGCGTCAGGCGATCGCCGTCGTGTGTCACGAGACCGGTCTCCGGATCGGGCAGAGCAGCGTCGAAGGTCGCGACCGTCGAACACGTCGCTAACGACGCTGAACCGCGGGTCGCGACGATCGCGGGACCGCCTCGGATGGATACGGAGACTGCCGGAACATCGACCGGGCCGTCCGGCGCCGGGCAGCTGGGGGTCGGAGGCACGAATTCCGTGGGATCCGCGGGCGGGCCGGATGGACCTGCGGGAACCGGCGTGAGGGACGGCTCCTCGGGCGCCACCGACGGGGCATGAGACGCGGGAACGGACGGCTGGATGGTCGCGTTGCAGGCGGCAACCAGGACCAGGGCGGCCAGGAAGACCAGGCTCGAGGCGAGCCGTCTCGCCACCACGGTGCGCCCAGTCGTGATCCCCTCAAAGGTGCCCTGCATCGGTGGTCGCACCAACCCTGACGCATGGCGCGCAGTTGTGTCACGCGAGGTCCTGCCGACCAGAACGGCGACGGAGAGAGCCTGGCCTACTGCGCCGGAGGCGTGTACGTCACCCGGATCTCCCGCTCGGTGGAATGGTCATCACCGATCCGGAATTTGAGCTTGTTCTCGCCGTTGTCGAGGCCGACGCTGATCGCCCAGTGGCCCGTGCCGTCGACCGTGGCGTGCTGGTCGAGGCCGAAGCTGATGTCGCGTGTGATCGTGAGGCCCGGTGGCGCGATGCCGATCACGGTGATGTCCTTGGTGGCGACGACCTGACCATCACGGGGACTCTCGATCGTCAGGCCCACGATCAGCGCCGAAGGTGCTACCGCGGAAGCATCGGGACCCACCCCGCCGCCTGACGCCGCCCCGGGCGCGCCGCCGGCCTGGGGTCGGGTCAACAGGTCGAAGATGACCAGCGCCGCGACCACGATCACCGCGCTCCACAACTTGGCGTTGCCGCCAAGCCCGCGCTCGAGGGACCGAGGCAACGCTGCCAGAGCCGCGCCGACGGGCCGCGTGTCGGTCGCGTGGGGCGCCTGGGAGTTCGTCGGAACCGGCGCGCGAGCGTCCGGGGGCTTGCCCTGGCCGTCGACGGGCCGGTCGGCGCGATCGCCGGCCTCGTCGTTGTTGAGGCCGCATCTGGGACAGAAAGACAGGCCTGCCACGAGGGCTGTCCCACATCGAAGACAGGAGCGAGGTTTCTGATCGGTCATCAACGCGTCCGTCACGGTCGGCCAGCGATCACGGTCTGGCGCCCGCTCGGATGGTACATGGCGGGATGACCCGCACCAATGGCCGGGGCCCGTCACCTCGGCGATTGAACGAAATTCTCCATGTCGCGCCCAAACCATTCGATGAAGAGACATATCGGCATCGTTCTCGTCGTTTCGCTGTTATTCGGGTGCGGGAGTCGGACCGCCACACCGGCCGGTGGGGTGGGCCCGGCGCGTGCCGTCCTGACCGCCCAGACCATCGAACCAATCGGGGTGGCAGACTCGGCGGCCGCCGCCCCAACCCTCGGCCAGCTGATCGGTCAGAAGCTCGTCGTTCGGATGGACGGCGCCACGCCGAGCGCCGACCTGCTCGGTCGAATCAGGCGCGGCGAAGTCGGTGGGATCATCCTCTTTGGCCCCAACGTCACGACGCCAACGGCGCTGATCGCGCTCACGGCGCAGCTGCGGGCCGCCGCGGCGAGCGGTGGCCAGCCTCGGCTCCTCATCGCCGTCGACCAGGAGGGTGGGCCGATCAAGCGTATTCCCTGGGCCCCGCCGACGCTCTCGGCCCCGCAGATGGGTCGGCTCGGGAGTGCGTCGGTGGCACGCGCGCAGGGCGCAAGCACGGCTGCTGCCCTCCGTGGCCTCGGTATCGACGTCGACCTTGCCCCGGTCGCCGACGTTCCGGCCTCCACCGCCTCGTTCATGTACCGGGCCGGCCGAACCTTCTCGTTCAGCGCCACGCGGACGGCACTCCTCACGGACGCGTTTGCCTCCGGGCTCGAGTCGAAGGGCGTCGTACCTGCGATGAAGCACTTCCCGGGCATCGGCTTCGCGACGCGAAACACCGACGCCTACGTGGTGACCATAAGGGCCTCACGAGCTGCGCTCGCGCCCGGACTGCTCCCGTACCGAATGGCGATCAGGCATGCGATCCCGCTGATCATGTTGTCGAACGCCACCTACCCCGCCTACGACGCTCGCAATGCGGCCGGTTGGTCGCATGCGATCGGTGTCACGCTGCTCCGCCACGACCTCGGCTTCACCGGCGTTACGATCACCGACTCGCTCGACGGGACGGCCAAGGCCCGCGGCCTGTGGACGAGGGTGCTCGCGGTCAGCGCGGCGCGGGCCGGCACGGACATGATCCTGACGACGGGCTCCGAGGCGTCGACCCGCGGCGTCTACGCGACGCTCCTCCGCCAGGCCGAACTGGGCTCGATCCCGCTCGCAACGCTGCGAGCCTCGTACGACCGGATCCTGGCCCTGAAGGCGGGTCTCTGATCAGCGTTCGGCCGGCCGGCCGCGATGATCAATGCGCCGGCACCAACTCTTTGAGTGGCAGGCGACGGAGTGCGGCCCGCTCGATCCAGGCCGGTGCCGGATCGGCGATCACGCCGCGCCGACGGGCCGAGAATCGACACTCCAGGCACCACCAGCGTCGCTCGACATCATTGCCGATCTGGATCTCGTAGAGCCGCAGGTCCGAGGACCGTCCGCAGCCGGCGCAACACATGGGGGAACGTCGCTCCTGCCGATGTTGCGCGCTCGCCCCGGTGCGTCCGCGCACCATAGGGGTGGCCCGATGAGGATGTCAAGAGGCCCGCGGACTGAGTGGCAGCCTCCGACTGCTGGGTGGCGCCGGACACGTTGCGCCCGGCGTCACGATCAGTGCCTTATTTGGCTTCGCCTTATTTGGCTTCGAACCGTCGGGTGGCTTCCGAAGCGATCGGCAGCTTCTTGTTGAAGACAGCGTTGTTGCTCGCGGACATGACCTTCGTGTCGAACGCCATCTGCACCACCATCGTGGCGAATGCCTTCGACATGAACGTGAGGACCGCCGGATCGTTGTTGCTGAGGTTGTCGCACCACAGGAACGGGTTGTCGACACATCCGCCGTCGGTGGTCCCGAGATTGCCTTCGAAATTGCCGGTGGTACCGCCGAACAGGGCGACTTCCGCTGCGCTCTTGCAGCAGTCCTGCCCGGTGAGGAGACCGCTGGCCGGGATACCCACCTGGTTGAAGCTGAATGCGTCTGTTCCGACCGGCGAGAACAGCTCATGGTTGAGATTGATCGAGTCGAAGTACGCGATCGCCTGATCACGCGCGATAGTCGATGCCTTGTAGACCCGGTTCGGGAACGTCTGGGTGACATTCCGACCGAACAGGTCCGGCCCGGCTGGATCAAGGACGCCGACCACGTAGTTGGGCGTTGCCGTCACGTCCGCATCGAGGTCATAGCCGATATGACTACGATCGTTCGAGCTGAGATTGTTGACGTAATAGATCGACCCCAGGAGGCCCAGTTCCTCACCGCCAAACCAGATGAACCGCAACTTGTTCCGTGGCGTGACGTTCTTCATCTTTTCGGCGATATCCAGGATCGTCGCCGAACCAGACGCGTTGTCGAGCATTCCCTCGCCGTAGATCGCATCCAGGTGTGCGTCAACGACCACGACGTGGTTCTTGTCCCCGCCCTTGGATTCCGCGATGACGTTGTAGTCAGGAGCGTTCGGTTGGACGATCGCTTCAATCTTGATACTCATCACCGGAAGCGGCGTGCTGTTCTGCACGGCCGCCTGATACTGGTTCAGGAGGTCAGAGCCGATGGCAAACGACGTGAAAGCAACGGGGATCGTCGGGATGATCGGATTCCCCGCGGCGTCCACCAGGCTGCCGTTGAGCACGGCCGTGCGGTCGGGGTTGCCCTCGTTGAAGATGATCACGCCCGAAGCGTGCGCAGCCTGGGCGTTCAGGACCTTGACTCCGAAGTTGCAGGCACCGCGTTGGATCAGGGCGATCCGGCCGGCTACGAAGCCGCTGAAGTCACCCGCCGTGCATCCGCTTGACGAAGTGGGAGTCGGAGTCGGTGGGATGATGATGCCGCCAGCCGGCTGGAGCTCGGCGTTCGCGGTTCCCACGCTCTGCCCGGAATTCCATTCAGTGGTCAGTCCGTAATCATGAGCGACGGGTGAGACCTCACTCATCGTCGGGGGAGCTTTGAAGGCGAAGTACGTGAACGTGTATTGCTGGATCGTGACGTTGTAACCAGCGTCCGTCATCTTCTGGGCGACGTAGTCCGCAGACGCCTTGTAGCCCGGTTCACCCGAGTTGCGCGACGGATGACCGTCGGCAGGGCTTGGATTGGCCACGGCGATCGCCTCGAATGCCTGCATGTGCTTCCAGAGATCGTCCTGTTGGATGCAGGGAAGGAGCTTGCTCGGGGTGTCGTTGACCTGGGAGTC
>DATHGS010000007.1:0-4899 GCA_035490155.1 Candidatus Methylomirabilota bacterium
GTCCGGGCTCGTCGACGGCCAGGACGAGATCCGCCACAAGGTCCGCGAGCTCGTGCGGATGGGCGCCGACGTCATCAAGGTCGCGACGAGCGGCGGCGTCCTGTCGCCTCGCGACGACCCACGCCATGCCCACTTCCGGCCATCCGAGCTTGAGACGCTCGTCGAGGAGGCGACCGCAGCGGGCATCTTCGTCATGGCCCACGCCCAGGGCGGGGACGGCATCAAGGCCGCCGTTCGAGCCGGCATCCGATCGATCGACCACGGCATCTACCTCGACGACGAAGCCATCGAGTTGATGAAGGCCCGCGGGACGTGGTTCGTGCCGACCCTCGTCGCGCCTCAGGGCGTTATCGACGCCGCCGAGGCCGGGGTCCCGTTGCCGCCGGCCGTCGTCGACAAGGCCCGGGCCGTCGTCGAGATCCATCGATCGGCCTTCCGCCACGCGGTCGAGGCCGGCGTGCGGATCGCGATGGGCACCGACTCGGGGGTCACGCCGCACGGTCGCAACCTGCGCGAGCTGGCGCTGATGGCCGACGGCGGGATGCGCCCGGCGGCGGTCCTCGAGGCGACGACGCGGAGCGCCGCGCAGCTCCTCGGTGTCGATGGCGAGCGAGGCACGATCGAGCCCGGCAAGCTGGCCGACCTGGTCGTGGTCAGTGGCGATCCGTACGACTTCACCGACCTGGGCGAGCGCGTCGAGAGCGTCTGGAAGGCAGGACGGCAGGTCGCCTGAGACGGCCCATTCCGGCCCCGGTCGCGCCTCGTCGGGCGAATTTCGAGCGTGAAATCCGGCCACCCGCTTGTTCGCGGGATTTCATCCTCACGACGCTTTCAGGAGAACGTGCATTCTCATGAGGCGAGGCAGATGGGTCGATGGCCAGTGCCCCTCCCTCCGGGGAGTTGGAATCCTCATCGGTCTCGCAGGCCCCTCGCCCCCGGATACACATACTGGGCAGGCGAGGGGCCTCACGTTGCCCCGATCCGTTGCCGCACGGCGCGACGCGCCAATTCCGGCCGAAAAGGAACAGCGCCGGCAGGATTGTCTGCCGGCGCCGGTTTGTTGCCCCGAGGGGGGAGGAGCTCCCGCTCGAGGCCAGAGAGGAGTACGGGCGTCACGATCGGCCTCCCGGATCACCGGGATGTGAATGGCGCGTTAGCTTCCCGACCGGCGTCGCCTCGTTTCCGCCGCCGACATGGAATCGCAATGCCGGCGCGCCAATCAACGGCGCGCCCGCGACGCCGGCCTTCCGAACCTTGGGCTTTGGCCTTCCAGCGTGCCCAGGTCAGAACGGTGCGTCTCGGGGAGGGTCCGATCGGAGGTGCCCGATGACGACCGACTTTGACAGGGAAATGATCCAGACCGGTTGGAGCGTCTGGACGGCCGATGGCCAGGAGCTCGGCACGATCATCGCGACCGATGCGACCTCGCTCCGCGTCAAGAAGCGGGGCCTGCTCGGCGGCGAGGTCCAGGTTCCGCGCGACACCGTCGACGACGTCGAGACGGGCCGGGTCGAATTGTCCGTGACCAAGAGCGAGGTCGAAGCGACCAAGAGCTAGGTCGCCGGCCGGTGAGCCGGTTGCCTTTCGGTCACTGGCCCTGCGCGACCGGCGATACGTCCGCCCGGGAGCGGACCCGATTGACGATGATTCGCGCCTCCTGGGCGAGGCGCCGAACCGTCTCCATGTCGCCGTCCTCGAGCAGCCGCCGACCGACCAGCCAGCTGCCACCGCAGGCGAGGACATTCGGGAGCTCGAGGTAGCCGGGCAGCGTCACCGCGTCGATCCCGCCGGTCGGGACGAAGCGGACATGCGGGTACGGCCCGCCGACGGCGACGAGCCAACGCCGGCCTCCGGCGGCCTCGGCGGGAAAGAACTTGAACGTGTCCAGGCCGCGCGCCAGGCCGACCTCGACTTCTGTCGGCGTGGAGACGCCAGGCAGGATGTCGACGCCGTGTTCGAGCGCATGATCGACGACCCGCTCGGAGAGGCCGGGTGAGACGATGAGGACCGCTCCTGCGCCGACGGCCGCGTCGACCTGATCGGTGGTCAGGACGGTACCGGCCGCGACGAGCACGTCAGGTCGGGAGGTCCGGATCGCCCGGATCGCATCCATCGCGCCCCTCGTTCGAAGCGTGATCTCGATCGTGTCGATGCGGGCGCCGAGGAGCGCATCGACGAGCGCGATCGGATTGGTTCCGTCGGGTATCTCGACGACGGGCAGGACACCGCAGGCCCCGATCCGATCCAGGCTTCGCGCGAGGCTTCCTGTCATCTCGGGCAGGATACCGGCGCGCGTCCGCTCGCTTCGACGTATCGGTGCAGAATTCGATCAGGCCGCTCGCGCCCGCTCGCCCAACGAGCGAGCACTGTTCTCAGCTGAGGTAAACCTCGTGACCGATCTCGACATCTTCCACAAGATCAACTCGCTGTCGGCCGAAGAGGAGGAGCTTTACGCGTCCGCCGGCGACGGCAGCGGACTGACGGCCGAAGCGACCGAACGGCTGGAGGCGATCAAGATCGAGCTCGATCGCACCTACGACCTGCTTCATCAGCGCCAGGCTCGCCAGGCCGCCGGTCTCGATCCGGACGATGCATCCGAGCGACCCGCCGACGTCGTCGAGCGCTACCAGCAGTAGGCATCCGCCAGCGGCATCGACCGCGGAAGCGGGCGCGACTCCCTCACGTGCCCGCCACGGTCATCGCCCAGTCCGGTCTGAGCAGGAAGGGCGGCAGGTAGGCCGGCACATTCGAGAATGGCAGCACGTCGGGGTGCAGGTCGATCCCGAGCGCGTCCTTCATGAACCGGCGCCGCTCCTGGATCCTCGCCCAGGCCGCCGGATAGCCGGCCGCGAAGGCACCCCGCAGGGCGTCATCCGCGAGCGCGACCCCATCCTCGATGTTCGTCGTGAAGTAATCGGTTCCGGTCGCCGGGATGATGTCGACCTGAAAGGCCATCCCCGATCGCAGCTCGATCGTCGATCCGGCCGAGATCGGCGAGTTGACCCACTCGTCGAGATGGATCTGGTGGCCGGGGTTGAGGAAGATCCCGAAGAACGGATCGCCGAGCCGGCGATCGACGATCTCGTGGAGCGCGCCGGCAGGCTGGCCGATGCGGAGCGCCCCGTACCACTCGGCGACCGCCTCGAAGTAGGGGCCGACCAGCTTTTCGACGTAGTCATGGATCCCCGCCGGCAGCTCGGCGGCCTCCTCGACGACGAATCCGGCCCGGCAGTTGAGGGCGCCCCAGATCCCGAAGGCGACCGTGAACCGGTCACCGCGCTCGATCGGCCGGTCGCCGGGGCTGAGCAGGCCGAGGGACGCTCGCGGTCCGGCCGTGAGCATGAGATGGCACGACAGCGGCGTGCCGTCCCACTCGAGCAGGCGGACAGCCTCGCGTTCGGTCATCCCCGGTCGGAGGCCCGCCAGCAACCGCCGGACGCCGTTCGAGGTCTGGCACGCGGCGTGCTCGAGGACGGCGAGCTGCTCGACCTCGTTGATCACGCGCAGGCCGTCGGCGGCGTCGATCAGCAGGTCCGTGGCGTTCTCGACCGCGCCATCCGCGCCGGTGAGGCGGCGCAGCTCGTCGACAAGGTACGCGGGCGCATCGGACATTCCGGGCGACGCGTACGTCTTCCACCCGACGATGCCGACCCGGATTCCCGATCCGATGCCCTCGCCGGCGAGGATCTCGGCCAGCGACCGCGACCGATCGCGTGGCTGGCTCGGCAGGCTGAGATCCTGGAAGAGGTGTCGGCGCATGGCCAGCGGCGCCGCGCCGGCCATCCCGAAGCACTCGTTGCCGACGAGGATCGCCGGTTCCTCTCCGCCGCCGATCACGAGCAGGGCCTCCTCGAACCGCGGGTCGAACCCGCTCAGGTACGAGAGGTTGGCGCTGTGCTCGCGGTCGGCGTAGACGACGAGCCGGTCGTAGCCGCGCGCATCGGCTCGCCGGCGGAGTTCGGCCAGCCGAGCGGGGTAGAGCCCGGGCGGGAGCTCCGGTCTTGCCCCCGGCTCCCCGAAGTCCGGCAGGTCGATGCGGGCGAGCCGGGAATTGGCCATTGGTCGTTTCCTCCGCGGTCAGTACGAGGGCGGAAGCCAGGTTCGTGCCGCGGCGGCCCCGCGCTCGATCACGGCGAACTGGTTCGCGGCAACGTGCAGCCACGGTCCGGTCTCGCCGTCCGGCCAGTGGACGCGGACGTCGGCCCCATCGGCCGGTCCGAGCCCGATGTGGATCCAGCCAATTTCACCGCTGACATGGCCGCCGCCGACGGTCAGTTCCTGGGTCGTTGTCAGATCCCCCACCCGGTAATCAACCCAGCTTCCGATCGCGTCGCGGTTCGGACCGGGTTGGCTGACCGATAACGCGAGCCAGTGGCCCATGGGTGCCGGTCCCGCTGCGCCACCGGCCCCGACGTTGCGCCAGACCTTCGACGGGGTGCCGTAGTCGACCTCGACCAGATCAAGCAGGCCATCGAGGTTGAAATCGACCAGCGCCGCGCCTCGACCCCGGGCGTAGCCAACGATGCCGGCGTCCATCGCGCCTTCTACGAAGGTGCCGTCGGGCTGGCCGATGAGGAGGTTGGGCGGATCTTTCTGCGCGTAATCGGGCTGTTCCGAGACGTTGCCCTTCGAGATGAACAAGTCGACGAAGCCATCATTGTTGACGTCCGCGAATTCCGGGTGCCACGCAGTCGATGGAAGGGGGTCGCCGCCCGTGTACGGCCGCGTCGCGTTCACCCCGCGCTTGAGGCCTATGTCGCGGTACGTCGGCTGCGCCGGGCCGCTCGTCAGCGTCTGGAGCCGGTTTGCGCCCTGGCTGGTGAGGAACACGTCGGGATAGCCGTCTCCGGTGACGTCATAGGACGCGATGCCCATGCCCTCGATCTGGACCTGGACCCA
>DATHGS010000008.1:0-14902 GCA_035490155.1 Candidatus Methylomirabilota bacterium
GGATCGTCGGTCACCTCGGGGCCGAGCCAGGCCGGCTCGGATACGACCTGCTTCTCGTCGGTCAGCTCGACCTCGGCGACGACGAGCCCCGTATTGGCACCCCCGAAGACGTCGATCTCCCAGGTGATCTTGCCGTCGGGAAGGCGGTAACGCGTCTTCTCGATCAGGCGGCCGTCACCCATCGTCGCGAGGATCGCGTCCACGTCGACGAGCGGGATCTCGTACTCGTACTCCGGACGGGTGATCCCGATGGCTTCGCCCTTGAGCGTGACGAACCCTCGATCGCCGGCCCGCCGGACGCGGATCACGCAAGCCGGATCATCGAGCAGATACGCCTGGCTGATGGCCACGCCATCGAGGCCCTCAAGGATCGTCGGATCTGCGACGAGGAACTTGCGTTCGATCTCGAGGCCCACCGGCCCGCGTCAACCAGCCGCGGGGACGGGCAGGCCGCCCGACGCAGGCCGGCCGCCCGACACGGGCGGTGCATCGCGCAGCGCTCGCGAGCGGGCGACGTCGGCCGGCTCGGCGATCTCGATCTCGGGAAGCAGCTCGCAGAGCCGTTCGAAGGCAGGCCGGCCGATCGCCGGATAGAACCGCTCCATCGCTCCGTGCAACCCGAGCTGCGGCCAATCCTCCGGCAGGAGCTCCGCCGGCAGGCCGGGGTCGATCACGACGACTTCGAAAACGGACTCCATCGTCGAGGCGAACGTCCTGAGGGCGAGCCGGCCGCTCGGTGGGTGTGCCTGTACCTTCTCAGTGGTCCGATCGAGCAGCAGGATCTTTCGCCGATACATGGCCGCGAGCTTCGGCAGCTCCCAGGCTTCGGCGGCGACCTCGCGGGCCCGATCGCGCGGCACCTGGAGCTGAAGCGGGAGGATGTGGCTGCCAGAAGGTGCCCGCTTGACGACCTCGTCCATCGGGAAGCGGCCCTGCCAGGGACTGACCAGAAGCCCGGGCCGCAGCAGGCCGAAGCCCGCCAGCGTCGCGAATCGGCGGAGCGAATCGCGGAACGCGCGGTGGCGTTCCGGGATCGAGTACAGCAGGCCGTGGAACGTGCCGTCCCAGGCCGGCGCCTGCCCGGTCATCCGCCGCGTCAGCTCGTCCATCACGGCGAGCGATCCGTCCGTCAGGTGGTAGTAGACCGTGCGGCCGGAGCGGCGCGTCTCGATTCGGCCTGCCTGGCGGAGGCGGGTCAATGCTCCTCTGGCGGCGGCCTCGCTCATCCCGAGGTCGCGCAGGATGCGGACGATCGCCCAGGCAGGCAGGTCGTTCCGGTCGCGTCCGAGCATCCCGAACGCGAAGTAGGCAAACCCGATCGCCTGGCTTCCCGCCACCGCCCGCGGATCACCGAGATCGCGTCTTCGACGCACCAGTTGACGTCTCCCGATTACGACGTTATTGTTCCCGATCGTGAGCATGATAGCGATATATCCTTATCGCACACGACCGATGACCAAAGCATACACTCTGGCTGCGAGTTCGCGACCAAGCGGAGCCCATCGATGATCCAGCTCTTCCGCATCTATCTCCGGCCGTACGTGGCGCCCCTGGCCCTCGTCATGGCGCTCCTGCTCATCCAGGCGCTCGGCAACCTCTACCTGCCGGACCTCAACGCCGACATCATCAACAACGGCGTCGCCCGCGGGGACAACGACTACATCCTCCGAACCGGCGCCCTGATGCTCCTCGTCACCGGCCTGCTCGGGATCGCCGCCGTCATCGGCGTCTACTGGGGCGCGCGGGTGGCCATGGGCTTCGGGCGCGACCTGCGGAGCGCGATCTTCTCCAAGGTCGAGACGTTCTCGCAGGTCGAGGTCAACCACTTCGGGCCGGCCTCCCTCATTACCCGCAATACCAACGACGTCCAGCAGGTCCAGCTGGTCGTCTTCATGGGCCTGACGATCCTGATCTCGGCGCCGATCCTCATCGTCGGCGGGGTGATCATGGCGCTCCGGACGGACGTTCCCCTGTCCGGCCTGCTCGTCGTGGTGCTGCCTCTCATGGCCGCCGTGATCGGCATCGTCCTGACCCGGGCCGTGCCGCTCTTCCGGGCGGTCCAGGTCAAGCTCGATCGGATCAACCAGGTCATGCGCGAGACGTTGTCCGGGGTGCGGGTCATCCGGGCCTTCGTCAAGACGCGGCACGAGGAAGAGCGGTTCGACACGGCCAGTCGGGACCTGTTCGACACGTCGCTGCGGGTCACCCGCCTGTTCGCGATCACGATCCCGACGATGACCGCGATCTTCAACCTCTCGACCGTCGCGGTCATCTGGTTCGGGGCGATGCGGGTCAACGCCGGGGACCTGTCGATCGGCAACCTGACCGCGTTCCTGCAATACCTCGCCCAGATCCTGTTCGCGGTTTTGACCGCGGTCTTCATGTTCATCCTGATCCCGCGCGGGGCGGTGTCATCTGGCCGGATCCTCGAGGTCCTCGAGACCGAGCCGATGATCCGCGAGCCGGAGCATCCGATCAGCCCGACTGACGCGAGCCGGCGCGGTGAGGTCGTGTTCGACAACGTCGAGTTCGGCTACCCGGGCGCCGAGCAGCCGGTTCTCCGCGAGATCGCCTTTCGGGCTGGTCCGGGCGAAACGACGGCGATCGTCGGTAGCACCGGCAGCGGCAAGACGACCCTGATCAACCTGATCCCGCGCTTCTACGACGCGACCAAGGGCTCGGTCGTCGTCGACGGCGTCGACGTCCGGCAGATGGCCTTCGAGGACCTCTGGCAGCGGATCGGGATCGTCCCGCAAAAGGCCTTCCTGTTCTCCGGAACCGTTGCGAGCAACCTCCGGTACGGGGACGAGATCGCCACCGACGAGGAGCTCTGGCATGCCCTCGAGATCGCCCAGGCGAAGGAGTTCGTCGAGGAGATGGACGGCGGCCTCGAGGCCCCGATCACCCAGGGCGGGTCGAACCTGTCGGGCGGCCAGCGCCAGCGGCTGGCGATCGCCCGGGCCCTCGTGAAGAAGGCCCCGGTCTACGTCTTCGACGACAGCTTCTCGGCGCTCGACTTCAGCACCGACGCCAGACTCCGCGCGGCGCTCCAGCGCGAGGTTGGCCACGCCACGCTGATCATCGTCGCCCAGCGCGTCGGGACGATCATGTCGGCCGACCGGATCGTCGTGATGGACGGTGGCCGGATCGTGGGGATCGGCACCCATCGCGAGTTGCTGGCCGACAACGAGACGTATCGCGAGATCGTCTACTCGCAGATGTCCGAGAAGGAGGCCGCGGCATGAGCGGCCCCGGTCCCGCGGCCGCCGGTCGACCCGGCGGCGGGCCTCCCGGCGGTGCTCCCGGCGGCCCGGGCGGACGCCCCGGGGGCGGTCCCGGCGGCGGACGCGGCCCGGGCATGATGGGTATGGGCATGGGCATGCCGCCGGCGAAGCCGAAGGACTTCCGCGGCTCGTTCCGCCGCCTGTTCGGGACGTTGCGGCCGGAGCGGACGCTGATCCTCGGCGTCATCGTGCTCGCGATCATCAGCGTCACCCTCACCGTCGTCGGCCCGAAGATCCTCGGCAACGCGGTCAACACGATCTTCGACGGCGCTCTCGGGAAGCAGCTCCTCTCGAGCGGGCTGACCCAGGAGCAGCTGATCGCCTCACTCCGGGCCCAGGGCCAGAACCAGCAGGCGGACCTGCTGAGCAGCCTCCATCTCAACGCGGCCGGCGTGGACTTCGGGGCGCTCGGAGGGGTCGTCGTTCTCCTGATCGGCCTCTATGTCGTGAGCTCGATCTTTGCCTGGATGCAGGGCTACATCATGGCCGGCGTCACCCAGCGGACGGTCTTCCGGCTGCGGACCGATGTCGATACCAAGCTCGGCCGGCTGCCGCTGCGCTACTTCGACAGCCATCCGCGCGGCGACCTGTTGAGCCGGGTGACGAACGACATCGACAACATCGGCCAGTCGCTCCAGCAGAGCCTGACCCAGCTGATCACCTCGCTGCTGACGATCGTCGGCGTCCTCATCCTGATGCTGACGATCAGCCCCCTGCTCGCAGTTGTCTCGCTCCTGGCCGTGCCCGCCTCGCTGGTCGTGACGGTCCTGATCATCCGGCGCTCGCAGAAGCTGTTCGTCGCCCAGTGGGCATCGACCGGTGCGCTCAACGGCCACGTCGAGGAGATGCATACCGGTCACGCGATCGTCAAGGCCTTTGGCCGGCAGCAGCAGGCGGTCGCGACGTTCGACGAGGAGAACCAGCGGCTCTACCAGGCGAGCTACCGTGCCCAGTTCATCTCCGGGATCATCCAGCCGGCCATGAACTTCATCTCGAACCTCAACTACGTGGCGATCGCGGTCATCGGTGGGCTTCGTGTGGCCGCCGGCCAGCTGACCCTCGGCGACGTCGTGGCGTTCATCCAGTATTCGCGCCAGTTCACCTTTCCGATCATCCAGACGGCAAGCATCGTCAACGTCCTGCAGTCGGCCGTCGCGTCGGCGGAGCGGGTCTTCGAGTTGCTCGACGAGGCCGAGGAGATCCCGGACCCGGTCCAGCCGGCGGTTCTCGGCCGGGCGCTCGGCGCGGTCGCCTTCGAGGACGTCTCCTTCCGCTACGAGCCGGATCGCCCGTTGATCGACGACCTTGATCTGCGGGTCGCGGCCGGCCGGACGGTGGCGATCGTCGGGCCGACGGGCGCCGGCAAGACCACCCTGGTCAACCTGCTGATGCGTTTCTACGAGATCGATTCCGGGCGGATCAGCGTCGACGGCACCGATATCCGGGAGCTCGACCGCGACGACCTCAGGCGCCAGTTCGGCATGGTCCTCCAGGACACGTGGCTCTTCCACGGCTCGATCCGCGAGAACATCGCCTATGGCCGGCTCGACGCGAGCGAGGAGGAGATCATGGCCGCCGCCGAGGCCGCCCATGTCGACCACTTCGTTCGGACCCTTCCGGACGGCTATGACACGGTGATCGACGATGACGCCACCAACCTGTCGGCCGGCGAGAAGCAGCTGCTGACGATCGCCCGGGCGTTCCTGGCCAACCCGCCGATCCTCATCCTCGACGAGGCGACGAGCTCCGTCGACACGCGCACCGAGGTCCTCATCCAGCGGGCGATGACCCGGCTCATGTCGGGCCGGACGACGTTCGTCATCGCCCATCGCCTCTCAACGATCCGCGACGCCGACACGATCCTCGTCATGAACCGCGGCCAGATCATCGAACAGGGGTCCCACGAGGAACTCCTGGCGGCTCGCGGGTTCTACCTGGATCTGTACAACAGCCAGTTCGCCGAGGCGCTAGCCGAAGCGGTCTGACCGGTCGCGACATGGACGCCCAGGCGGGCGTTGCCGCCTGCGCTCCTCGCAACCTCGGGGCGATGGCGTCGCGGAGCTCCGCCTCGCGCCTCGGTGCGCAAGAGCGACTCGAGGCTGAGGGTGGCGGTTCGCTCCGGTGCTCGGACGGCGCCTTCGCCTGAACGCCCCTGCCGCGACCGGGTGGCTATGCCTTCGTGAAGAACAGCTGGAGCTCGAGCGTGCCGGTGTCGGCGATCGAGAGGACGGCGAACGAGTTCGGCTTGGTGATGCCGTAATCGGCGAAGGCGATCTCGAGCGAGCCCGTGACGACGATGGTGTTCCCGGAGAGCTTGGCCTTGAGTGGGATCTTGACGTCCTTCGTCTGGCCGTGGAGCGTCAGCGTGCCGGTCGCCGTGACGGTGATCTCCGTGCCGTCGGCCGGAACAGAGCCCAGGTCGATCGGCGAGGTAAGCGTGAACGTGGCGGTCGGGAACGTGCTCGTCTCGAGGCCCTGGTGTGACAGCTGCCCGTCGCGCCGGTTGTCGTCGCTCTGGAGGCCAGTCAAATCGGCCTGGATCGTCGTGGCCGTGACCTTCGTGCCCGCGATCGTCAGCGAGCCGCTCACGGCGGGCGTCCGGCCGACAGCGGTGTTGCCGCCGATGTTGGCGAGCTGTTCCTGGACCCGATAGCCGACGAACGAATCGCTGAAGTCCGAGAAGGATCCGATCGAGGTATCGACATTCCACGTGCCATCGATACCGCCGCTGAGGGGATCGGACGACGATGACGCGGACGAGGAAGTTGCGGCGGACGACGCCCCGGCGGACGACGTGGCAGCCGCCCTTGACGGGACGACGAGAGCAGCGTCGCCGACGGCGGCAGGACCGGAAGGTCGAAGGAAGATGTACCAGAGCCCGAAGGCGCCTGCGGCGACGATCGCGAGGACGACGACCGCGACGCCGATTCGGAGGACGTTGGCCGCTGAGCGGCTGCCTTGTGGCGTGGTCATTGGTTCCCTCCGCGAGTGGCACCCGCCTGGTTCGGCGACGTTTGATCAGTCGCCTGCGGTGCCTGCGCGCTGTGATTACGAGACGAGTCTCGGGGCAAGAGTCTTTCGGACAGGTTACGGCCGCCCGGGCGGCTGCCCCGAACGGCCGCTCGTCGCGGCGAGCCGTCGCCCCGATGGCGACGACCCTGGAACCCGCATCAGCTGGCGGTCGACACGGCTCCCGACAGGTCGTATAGCGTGCCGTTCCCGACCGCGGCGACGACCGTGCCGTTGGCCGTGACCCAGCTGGAGATCTCGGAGCTCGCGCCGCCCGGCCCACCCCGACCGTCACCGATCAGGATGTAGCGCAACTGGCCGCTCGCGGCGTACGCCTGAAGCTGGGCAAGCGTCGGGGCAGGATCGCTGCCACTGAAGCCACCCATCGCCATGACCGGCAGTCCGCTTGCGAGCTCGATCGAGCCGGCCTCGTTTGCGCCATTCACAGCGACGATCCAGGTGGCGTTGCCGCGGTTGGCGACGAGGTAGTCGACGAGCGCGGAGTCGACCTGACCGCCGCCCGGTGTACCCGCCAGGCCACCACCATTGCCCCCACCGCCAGCGAAGTTGCCGTCGGTGCCGTTGGTGCCGTTCGGGCCGCCGGTGAAACCGCCGGCGGGGCCGCCACCGCCGAAACCGGCCCGGCCGGAAGCGTCGGTGGCCGTCGGGCCGGCCGATGGATCGCCCCCCGCATAGGCCGTCTGGACGGTGTCGGCCGCGTAGGCCGCGGGACCGGCGAGCATGAGTACGAGCCCGAGCCCAGCGGCGAGAAGGGCCGGCCGGCGGCCGATCGAGCGGGCCGGACCGACGAGGATCACCGCGACCGGCACGCTCAACGCGATGACCGCGATGCCAAGACCAGGTGCGAACGTCGGCGTCCGTTCGAGCAGCCGCCAGGCGAGGATCGCCGAGCCGGTCACGGCGGCCGCGAGGGCGACACCGCCCCACCGGACGCGCTCACGGAAGCGCCACAGCTCGACCACGCCACCGCCGACCAGCGCACCGATCGCCGGTGCCATCGCCACCGCGTAATAGGAATGGATGATCCCGGACATGAAGCTGAACACGACGACGTGAACGGCCAACCAGAGGCCCCACATCAGGTAGGCAGCCCGCTTCGCATCCGTCCGGGCGAAACGCCGGCGAACGACCAGGCCGATGCCGATCGAGACGAGCGCGAGCGGCAGCAGCCAGCCGACCTGGCCCCCGAGCTGGGCGTTGAACAGGCGCAGCAGCCCTGGCGTCCCGGAGAAACCGCCTCCACCGCCCCCGCCACCGCCGAAACCACCAGCTCCCTGGCCGAAGATTCGGCCGAGGCCGTCGTACCCGAGCAGTAGCTGGATTACGGAATTCGTGGTGCTGCCGCCGATGTAGGCGCGATTGGCGGCCGGGATGAGCTCCATGACGGCCACCCACCAGCCGCTCGCCGCGATGACGGCGACGAAGGCGACGGCGAGCCCCACCATCCGTCGCCCGAGCGTGCCGGGCGCCGCGATGAGCCAGGTCAGGGCGAACGCGGGGAGGACGAACCAGGCCTGGAGGTACTTTGTCAGGAAGCCGAAGCCGACGAGGATCGCCGCCGTGGCCACCCAGCGGAGGCTCCCCCGCTCGAGGGATCGGACGAAGACATACGCCGACCCGACGAGCAGCAGCGTCAATAGCGCGTCCGGATTGTTGTAGCGGAAGATCAGGACCGCCGCCGGCGTCAGCGCCGACACGAGGCCGGCGATGACCGCGGCGGCCGGTCCGAACGTGCGCCGGACGGTCGCCATCAGGACGATGACCGTGCCGATCCCCGCGACCGCCTCCGGCAGGAGGATGCTCCAGGAGCTGAGCCCGAACAGCCGGACCGACAGCCCGATGAGCATCGTGCCGAGCGGTGGCTTGTCGACCGTGATGAAGTTGGCCGAATCGAGCGACCCGAAGAACCAGGCGGACCAGCTCTGCGAGCCGGCGAGCGCGGCCGCCGAGTAGTACGTGTTGGCGTACCCGCTGATCGTCAGGTTGAAGAGATACAGGACGGTCGCGAGACCGACGACGCCGAGCATCGCCGGGGCAACCCAGGTCGCTTCACCGGCCCGGACGCCAAGGAGCCGGGCGAGCAGGTCCGGAACGCGATCGCCGACCGAGCGGCGGACCTCCGGTGCAGTGATGGTGGTCATGACGGGCTCCCCTCGAGCTGATCGTAGGGGGTGGGGCGGGACGGCCGCTCGGCGGAGATCCAGGAGCGCAGGAAGACGAAGCGGGCGACGGTCGCCAGGGCGTTCGCGGCGACGAGGACGGTGATCTCGAGCGCGCGTCCGGGGTTCGGGGCGACCCGTTCGAGCAGACCGACGGCACCGGTCGTGATCGCCAGGGCAATCCCGAAGGCCGCCAGGCCGACGGCATGATCTCGCAGCAGGGACGCTCGATCCGTTTTCCCGAACGTGAGTCGGCGGTTCGCGGCGGTGTTGCCGATCGCCGTGACGAAGAGGGCGACCGCGTTTGCGATCGTCGCCGACGCGACCAACCGAAGGGCTGTGAAGAGCACGACATAGGCGATGGTGCTCGCAATTCCGATCGTGGCGAAGGAGCGGGCCTCATCCGCGATCGACCGAACGGTCGGCCGGCGGAAGCCCGGCATGTCGACCGGAGAGTCCGGGTCGTCGATGGCCGCCCGGCCATCCGCCGCGTCGGGCTGGGGGGAGCCCTCGCGGTCGGCGGCCGGGCGATGGTCACGGATGGGTGGTGGAAGCAGGCGAGCCGCGAGAAGCATCAGGAACCTCGGGAACCCGGGTGAAGATCACTGGTCATGCAGCCAGTCTTCGCGCCGTCCCTTTCGAACCGGTTACACCGGACCATGTCGCGCGCGGACGTCACGCCGCCGCTAGGTGAGCCAAATTGGTCCGAGATCGAACGGCGAGGGAAATCACTTCCATTTCCCGGCGATGGTCCGAGATCGGTATCCGGTTTCGGACGAACGGGAGCGATGGATTCGAAATCCCGCGCCGTTCGATATCGGACGATCGACGGCCCCGTCCGATGCCGCGGCGGCGAGGCGACGCTCAGTCGCTGGCGGCCGTACGCGATCGAGTGCTGGCAACCGCGGGATCGCGCCTGCCACCGAACGCTGGCGGCCAGGCGACGGCCATCCGCGCGCCATTGGTCGGCGACCGGCCGACCTGCCAGTGACCGCCGGTCGCCCGGACGATCGCGTCGGCGATCGCAAGGCCGAGGCCGGCGCCCCCCGGCCCGTCGACCGCCCGATGGAACCGATCGAAGATCCGCTCGCGCTGGTCCTCGGCGATGCCCGGACCGCTGTCGTCGACCGTCAGGCGGACCCTGCCACCCTCGGTCGCGACCCCGACACGGACCGTCCCCCCGTCGGGCGAATACTTGCAGGCGTTGTCGAGGAGGACGCCAAGCAGTCGGTCGAGCCACTCGGGCGGAGCGGCGATGACGGCACCCTCCTCCTGGCCATTGACCTCGAGGACGATGTTGCGAGCCTCGGCGACGACCCCGAACCGGTCGGCCGCCTGGGCGGCCAGGATCCCGAGATCGACCGGCTCAACGTTCGGTGGTGCGTGGGTGGCATCGAAGCGAGCCAGCCAGAGCAGATCGTCGAGCAAACGGCGCATCCGTTTCGATTCGCGGTCGACCCGCTCGAACGCAGTCCGGTACCAGGCCACGTCGCGGGGTTGGGTGAGGGCGAGGCTCGTGTGCGCCTCGATGACGGACAGCGGCGTCCGCAACTCGTGCGAGGCGTCGGCCGTGAAGTCGAGCTGGCGACGGCGGGCCAGCTCGATCGGGGTGGCGACGCGCCGCCCGATGGTGACGGCGCCGAAGAACACGAGCGCGAGAAGAATCGGCGCGATCAGGACCTCGGCCAGGATGACCGTCCCGCGCGCCTGGTACAGCGGGTCGAGCGACTGGGCCACCACGAGGTAGCCGTCGCCGGACGTGGTTCCGGACAGCTGGACGGGCTCGCCCGCAATTCGAAGGTCGGTCCCGGCGATCGAG
Source organism: Candidatus Methylomirabilota bacterium (assembly GCA_035490155.1). Lineage (GTDB taxonomy): Bacteria > Chloroflexota > Limnocylindria > Limnocylindrales > CSP1-4 > CF-46. The sequence goes on from DATHGS010000008.1 coordinate 10,293, forward strand.
GCGTCCTGCGGATTCGATACCGTTCGGTAGGCGGCCGGCAGGTCGAACGGGTTGTACGTGTCCTTCTGGACGGTCCCGTCCGGCAGGATGAGCCAGGCGAGCACCGGCAGGCCGCCCGGATGATCCGAATCGGGCGGTCCGGACGGACCGCCGCCATCCTGGGGGAGATGGGGGTGCTCGAGTGACACCTGAAGCCGGCTGTCGATCTGGCCCGTCTGGTTGCGGGTGAAGATCGCGACGACGGCAAATGCAACGACGAGGTAGGCCAGGGCGACGACCGCGGTGGCCGCGAGCGCGACGCGGATCGACGTCCGACGGACGTCCTGGGCCGGAGTCGCGGTCACGCTTCCTCCAGCCTGTAGCCGGCGCCCCGAACGGTGACGATCCGGATCCCGGCATTCGGCAGCTTGGCTCGGAGACGGCTCATCTGGACGTCGATCGCGTTCGATCCGAGTGGATCGGTCTCGTCGGCCCAGGCGTGCTCGGCGATCGATTTGCGGTCGACGACCGCCGGCGAGCGGCGCATCAGCAGCTCGAGGATGAGGTATTCGGTGCTCGTGAGGTTGAGTGGCTGGTCGTCGGCGCTCACGACCCGGCTGACGGGATCGAGCCTGATCCGGCCTCTAGCGAGGACGGGCTCGTCGACGCCGCGCGGCCGCCGCTGGAGCGCCCGGACCCGGGCGAGCAGCTCGCCGAAGTCGAACGGCTTCACGAGGTAGTCGTCGGCGCCCGTGTCGAGGCCGCGGATCCGATCCGCCGGTGCGTCGCGGGCCGTCAACATCAGGAGGGCGGTCGGGCGGTGCTTTCGCCGGGCCCAGGCCACGACGTCGATCCCCTCGGCGCCCGGCATCCGCCAGTCGATGATCGCAACGTCGTAGTCGTACCACTTGAGCTGGTCGATCGCGTCATCGCCGCGGTCGACGGCGTCGACCTGGTAGCCGCTGTCCTGGAGCCCGAGGACCATGACTTCACGGAGCCCCGGATCGTCCTCGGCCACGAGTACCCGCACGCCTGCCTCCCTTGAACCGCCGATCGCCGACCTGCGGTGCGGTTCATTCATCCTCTCACGACCGCAGCGCTTGATCCGCGAGCCATGATCGCCTGTCCCGTCGCGATGGCGGAGACGGACGGATCGTCGCAGGGCGAGCCTTTCGGTTCGGTTACACGTGGGTTACGACCGCGGCGCCGATTCCACAGGCCGGGGCCGACCCACCGACGTCGACGGCGGCCTGGCCGGCGCGTTCACGAGCCGAAGGGCGAGGACCGGGCAGACGTCGATGGCCCGCCGGGCGAGTGGGAGCAGCCCATCGGGGATGACCCCCTGGCGAAGGATCGGATAACCCCAGTCGTCCAGCTCGATGCCCTCGGGAAACATCTCCGCGCACATCCCATAGCCGTCGCAGCGGATCCGATCGATCGCCAGTCGCTCACCCATCACCGCACCCCCTGGGCCGTCGCAGCCGGCCGCGAGCAGCGTCGGTCCTGCTGGTGGAGATGGAATTCCGAGGCGAAGACCGAGAGCGCTCCCTGAAGCAGGCCGGCCGCTCCGTCGGGATGGTGGCAGGCGCCCCGGCCGACGATCTGGCGGGACCAGCGGGCGAGGTTGTCGATGTCGCCCGGCGCCGCACCACCCGCAGCCACGCGGCGAGTCGTCTCCGCGATCGCTCCGAGACCGAAGATGCACGGACCGCACTGTCGGGCGCTCTCGCCGGCCATGTAGTCGAGGATGTTCGAGGTCGCCCAGACGCCGCAGCGTTCGACCGGGAGGAGCCCGATCAACCCGCAGCCGAAGCTCAACCCGCGGTCGGCAAGCAAGGCCGGATCGAGCGAAAGGTCGCGGAGGTCACCGACCACCGCCCAGCCACCGAAATAACCGCCCAGGAGCACCGCCTGGATGTCGGATGTGGCGCCGCCGGCTCCGGCGACGATCTCGCCGAGGGTCGTCCCGTAGTCGATCTCGCGAACACCGGGGATACCGATCGCCCCGCTGATCGTGACCAGGGCGGTCCCGCTCGTCGGCCCGCGCCCGGCGGATCGATACCAGTCCTCGCCATGGCGGGCGATGAGCGCCGCATGGGCCAGGCTCTCGACGTTCTGGACGAGCGTCGCCCGTCCGGCGACTCCCCGATCGCGCGGATGCGGGGGACCGCCGGTCGGGCGCGCGTCGTCCGTGTTGATGAAGTTGACGACGGCCGACGATTCACCGGAGATGTAGGCGACCGGCGCCTCGACGAGCCTGATCGGCAGCCTGGCCGTCGTTGTTCGCTCGGCGATCGCCCGCCCCATCGCGACGACCGCTGCTCGATGATCGGCGCCCACGTAGACGATGAGTTCGTCTGCGCCGACTGCGTCCGCGGCCAACAGTGCGCCGTCGAGGACGAGGTGGGGACGGGCGGCCATGAGGGTCCGATCCTTGCTGCTGTGCGGTTCGCCCTCGGCGCCGTTGGCGACGACGATGGCCGGGCCTGATCTCCGCTCGGCGATGGATCGCCACTTGCTGCCGACCGGGAAACCCGCCCCGCCACGCCCGAGCAGGCCGCTTCGCTCGAGCGTCCCGATCATGTCGGAACCGACGCGCGGCATGGGCCCGAGGCGGACGTTGTGAGCGGCAAGGCTCTCGCTGCCGGCTGCCGGCGACGGTCCGGCGAGCAGCCGATCCGTGGCCTCGAGGATCGCGCTCACGAGACGACCGTCCGGGCCGGCAGGGCGGCGTCGATCCTGGCTCTGGCGACGCGTGTCGCCGCGATCCGCCAGGTGAGGCAGGCGACGACCGCCAGCACGCAGCCGCCGACGAGGAGCAGGCCCCAGGCCGTTCCGCCGTCCGTGCCCGTGCCGATGCTGTGCATGATCGCCAGCGGCCATGCCGCGTATGACGACCAGTGGACGGCTCGCCACGTTCGTTGGCCGATCCTGCTGCGGAGCAGGCTCGTGGCGATGATCGCCGCGATGAGGTACATCGAGACGCCACCGAGGCCGAGCCAGAACTGCCGATACGGCGATGAGAACGGGATGAGCGCGGAACCGAGGCCGAGCGACGTGTACGGATCGAGAGCCGCAATGAGGATGTGAATTGCCAGGAACACGATCGAGAGCAGGGCGAGGTTGGAGTGGAACTCGGCGGTCAGGAAGCGCGGCCAGCCGGGTCGCTGCCAGCGTCCGACGGTCAACATGCCGAGGCAGCCGACGGCCGTGAACAGAATGAGCGAGACCATTCCCGCGCCGCGGGTGGCGTACCAGAGGAGGCTTTCCATCACGCCACCTCCGAGGCGGCCGGCCAGGATCCGACGCGGTGGACGTCGCCAGTTGCCCCGACCAGGCGGGCCGCCAGCCCGAGGCCCTCCAGCCAGTCCGGCGCCGAGGCGCCGCGGACGATTGCCGCCGTCGCCGCCGTATTGGCGCCGACGCAGGTGGCGGCCACGACCGATGCGGTTCGCCAGGGGCTATCGACCGGGACGCCCGTCAGCGGGTCGATCAGGTGATGGAGCGCGATCTCGCCTCGCCGCCAGGTTCGAACGGTCGTGCTCGAGGTCGCGATCGCGCCATCGTGCAGGGCGATGACTTCGCCATCGGAGTCGGGCGGCGTGTCGCTGTCCTCCGCCACGAGAATTCGCCAACCGCCTGCCGGGATGTCCCCGGCCGTCGCGATGTCGCCGCCGAGGCTGACCAGGACGCCGCCGCAACCCATGGCTTCGAGCGCGGCCGCGGCCGCGAGGTCTGACGCGAGGGCCTTGCCGATCGAGCCAAGGTCGATCTCGACGCCGTTCGGAACACCGAGGGTGCGGGCGCGAGAATCGAACTGGATCGCCTGCCAGCCCGGGATCGGCTCCAGGCGGATCGAGATCGGATCCGTTCGGGACCTGATCCGATCGAAGTCGTCGTCGTAGCCGACCGCCCGCATCGCCCGGCCCACGGTCGGGTCGACGCGTCCATCCGTCAGCACGGCCGCCCGCAGGGATGTGGCGATGGCGGCGGCGAGGAGCGGGCTGATGCGCCGCGTTCGGCCGCTGTCGGCGTTGATCAGCGACAGCTCGCTGTCGGGGCGGAACCGGCTGTAGGCCAGGTCGACTTCCGATAGGACGGCTCGAACTGCGGCAGTCGCCGCCGCAATGTCACCGTCGGTCACGAGGACGTGGACACCGGTCCCGAGGGCTCGCCAGCTCTCTCGCTCGACTGTCATCACGACGACCCGGTGCTGACGTGGGCATTGCCAGATGTCGTCGTGGGTGCGGTGGTCGTCGACGTCACGCCTGAGCTGGAGGTCGAAGGAGTTGCAGTCGCTGCCGCGGTCGTCGTCGTGGTCGAGCCGGACGTCGAGCCGGTCCCGGCTGCCGTCGTGGCCCCCGAGCTGTCCGCCGAGCCTGGATTGCTGGCCGCCGCGACCGAGGCCAGGCCCGCTGTCGCAACGACGCTTGCAACGGCCGCACCGATGGTCAGCTCGCGGAGTCGCACGATTGCCCGGTCGCGCTCGGCGGTGGTTAGTCGATGTGCGGATTTCATGTCGGTTTACCTCCGACGCAGACCATCGCCTGACCGACCTTTCGGTACGGTTACGCGGAGCTTCTGGGCCGGCGCCGAGGATTGAAGAGGCGGGTCAGGCGCCGCCGGGCTTT
>DATHGS010000009.1:0-7714 GCA_035490155.1 Candidatus Methylomirabilota bacterium
GTCGGCGAGCGGGATCGGGGAGCGGTCAGGGGCGCCGGCCAGCGGCTCCGGGGGACGGACGGCCACCGGGCTGGCCGCCCGCCCACCAGACGACCGTTCCGAGGCCGACAGCCACCATGACGAAGGCGAGGATCGCGACCGCGGCCCGTCGTTGCATCTCGCGCTTGGCCGCGGCCGGTGTCACCCGCCGGTAGGCCGTCCGCCGCCGCGGCAGGATGTCCTGGAGGCGGAGCACCAGGCGGTCGAGGACACCGCCGGCCGCCGCCCGGGCACGGGTGGCCGACGCCTGGACTGTCGCCACGCCGTCGGTGACGTTGTCGGCGAGCGGGATCGGGGAGCGGTCAGGGGCGCCGGCCAGCGGCTCCGGGGGACGGACGGCCACGAGGGTCCGGGATTTGTGGGTCGAGGCGACCTCCGTGGCCTCCAGGGCGATCATCGCGTCGCTGGCGGACCCGTCGGCCGCCACGAACCGGTGGTGGAGGTGCTCCATCGCGGGCTGCGGATGGAGCGTGACCATGGCGTCCTTCAACTCGTCCGGCCCGAGCTTCGCCATGACGTTCGGCGAGACGAGGACGAGCGAATCGCCGACGGAGATCTCGCCGCGCCAGACGTCCGGCTCGAGATCCTTGGTCGGAAGGCCGCGCTCGCGATGGGGGTCCGGCAGGGTCGACAGGCGAGCCTGGCGGATGAGGTACGCCTCCGCGGGGCCGATCGTCCCGACGTAGAGCTCGTTTCCGCGGACGACCGCGACACCGATGCCGACGGGGCCGTTGAGGCCGTCTCCGTGCAGCCCGAGCCGATCGCGCTGGTGGTTCAGTCGCTTGTTGGCCGCGCCCAGGGCCTTCTGGAGACAGACCCGGATCCCCGCCGACTCATCGTAGTAGAACTCGCTCCGGATCGTCTCGGCGGCCAGCTGGGTGGCCTCCTGCGCCCGCTGGCTGGCGATCGTCGAGGTGACGATGAGGTAGAGGTTGCCTTTCGAGCGCGCGACGGAACCGACGCTCGGCTCGACGACGACGATCGTGTCGGGCGAGTCGCTGACCCGATCGGGCTCGGCGATCACACCGAGCTTCATATGGAGACGGACGGCCATGCGGGCCTCTCGTGTTCGGCAGTCGCCGGTGGTCGATGGGCGGCGCGGGACGAAGGGCGGTGAATCCCGGTTCGATCGAGATGCTCGCCCCGAGACGGCTGGCAGGTGCCGGGATTATACGCGGGCGCCTCCGCTGCGGACGTGGACGCGGAGCTCGCGCGCACCGATACCTGCGGGGGCCGCGGCGAAGGCGGCGAGGAGTTCCGGCGCGCGCAACCGCAGCTCCTGGGCGACGATCGGGGCGTCGGCTTCGACGATGAGGGCAAAACCGTCGATGCGGATGACCCGGCACGCGCCGGCTGCCGGTGGGACGCGCTCCGCGACGAGCGCCTCGAATGTCGCCATCGCCCGCGACAGGCGGAGCTCGTCCTCGAGACCGAGGCCACGCGCGGCGTCGGGCAACAGGTCGCCGATGCGCGTCATCGGTCGCCGCCGGCCACTCACGGCATGACCCTCATCGCACCGGGTGTCCGACGGTTCCTGCTGTCCCGGTCGGCGTGAGGCGGGCCCCGCTGTCGCCGAGGTCGGGACTGACCTCCCACGTCGTCGCGGCCTCGACGAGGGCCGGGTCGAGGTCATCGAGCGTCGTCGTCGTGACGAACGCCTGGGGGAGCCCGGCGATCCGTCGGACAAGGTGGGCGCGCCGATCCGGATCGAGCTCGGAGAAGACGTCATCGAGGAGCAGGAGGGGCGGGCGGCCATCCTGGGCGGTCAGCAGGTCGAGCTCGGCGAGCTTGAATGCCAGGATCGCGGTCCGCTGCTGGCCGCGCGAGGCGAAGCCGGCGAGGTCACGGCCGTCGAGCTCGAAGGCGAGATCGTCGCGATGCGGCCCGACGAGGGTGGAGCCGTTCCAGACCTCCTTCTCGGCAGTTTCGGCGAGGCGCCGTGCCAGCGCGGCCCGCGGCGACTCATCGGGGAGCGCCGGGGCGTTCGTGGCGTAGCGGACGATGAGCCTCGCCGCGGCCGCCTCCTCCGGAGCAATCTCCGCATGGGCGCGGGCGAGTGGCTCAGCGAGGTCCGCTAGGAGACGCAGCCGCTCGCCGACGATCGCTGCGCCGGCGTCCAGGAACGTCGTGTCCCAGAAGCGAAGCTCGTCCCGACTGGCCTCTTCCTCGCGGATCGCACGGAGGAGGCTGTTCCGCTGCTGGAGGGTCCGGCTGTACTCGGCGAGGTCGCGGAGATACGCCGGACCTCGTTGTCCGGCGAGCTGGTCGATCGCCGCCCGACGGAGGCCCGGCGAGCCGACGACGAGGAGCATCTCCTCCGGGGCGAAGACCACGGTCCGAAGCAGGCCGATCAGCCCGGCCGCCCGGCGCGGGACGCCGTTGACCCGGATCCGCTTGCGGGCACCGGCCCCCGCCCGAACGAGAGCGACCTCGATCGTCTCCGGTCCGGCCCGACCCTCAACCCTGGCGAGGTCCTCGCCCCAGCGGATGATCTCGCCGTCCGCGCTCGTCCTGTGCGACCGACCCCAGGCGAGGAGGACGATCGCCTCGAGCAGGCTCGTCTTGCCCGCCGCATTCGGTCCCGCGATCAGGTGTGGCCCGGGCCCGAACGACGCGTCAAGCGCGGCGTACCCGCGGAGGCCCAGGATGCTGATCGAATCGAGCAGGGTCGTTTTCGCGGCCGGTTGCCCGTTGGGCGTTCGCCCGCTCTCCTCAGGAAGTCGTGCGGAGCGGCATGACGACGTGGACGTAACGGTCGTCGCCGATCGGGCGAAAGACACCTGGAGACAGCGGCCCGTTGAGCTCGAGGGCGAACTGCTCCGCGTTGACCTTCTCCAGCACATCGGCGAGGAATCGGGCATTGAAGGCGATCGTCGTCCCATCGCCCTCGACAGCGGCCTCGATCCGGCCGACGTGATCGCCGACCTCGGCATTGGCACTCACGGTTATCCCGGCGTCGCCGTCGATCCCGACTCCCAGCTTGACGATGTTGGCCGACTCGTGAGCGATGAGGGCAGCCGGTCGCACCGCCCGGAGGAGCTCCTCGCGATCGAGGACGACCCGGGTCGTGTGGTTCGCCGGAAGCACCGACTGGTAGTTCGGGTACTGACCGTCGATCAGCCGGCTGACGAGGTCGATCCCGTCGAGGTGGAAGAGGACCTGGTTGCGAGCGTGAGCGAGGACGACCGAGACGGGATCGTCGACATCGGCCAGGACCCGGCTCAGCTCGTGGAGCGCGCGGGCGGGGATGACGACGCTCGTCTCCTCGACCGGGTCGAGGATCGTGATCGTCTTAACGGCGATCCGGTAGTTGTCGGCGGCCGCCAGGGTGAGTTGGTCGCCCTCGAAGCGGGCGAGGACACCGGTCAGGATCGGCCGCGCCTCGTCGCTCGCCGCGGCGAAGGCTGTCTCGTCGAGGGCCTGCTTGAGGACCTTCTGTGAGATCCGGGTGATCGGTCGCTCGCCGGCTGTCTGGACCGTCGGGAAGTCGTCGGCCGAGATGCCCTTGATGTTCGACTCGAAGCGGCCACTCCGGATGTGGAGCGTCTCACCATCGCCGAGCTCGAGGACGATCGGTTCCCCGCCGGGGAGAGAGTTGACGAGATCGGTCAGGAGGCGGGCGGGCACGGATGTCGCGCCGTCCGTCTCGATCTTGCCGGGGACCCAGTAGGTGATCCCGATCTCGAGATTCGTCGCGGTCAGCTTGAGGCCGGCATCCTCGGTCTTCAGCAGGACGTTCGTCAGGACTGGCAGCGAGCGATTCGAGACGGCCCGGCTGACGACCGACAGGCCGCGCGCCAGGTTCTCCTGCATGACAGATAGCTTCACGTTGGGCCTACTCCAAGCTTCGCGGTGCCGGCACCCTCATTGTCGAGTTGTTGCTCGCTCTCCGAAGCTCACCGCGGAGCTCCGCGACGCCAGTGATCTGAGGATATCTTGCTCTATCTTCTCACTCCGTCATCATCGTCATCATGGTGTGGATCACGTGGATGGCCCCTCGTCGGCGTGCGCGACGCGATGGTTGACGGGGCCCGCTCAGTGGTGGACAGAAGGCTTGCCTTTGGGTACCCGCGAGTGGATCCGTCGTGGACGATGCGACGAAGTCCGGCCGGGTCCGGCCAAGGACGACCAGACCATCCACCCCCGTAGCCCGGGATGCCCCGCCGCGGCGGCCGCAGATGTCCACATCGGACCATGGTTGTCCACCAAATCGGGGTGGTTATCCACACGAAGGGGACGAAAACCCGCCCAGAGGGCCCTGAGGCCGGCATCCTTCAGCGTTGGTTGGACCCGCTGTGGCAGGCCCGGCGCAGGGTCCCGCGGCATCGACTGTGCGACGCCGTCAGTCGGCGTAGATCAGCTCGCGGACGGCTGCGATCTCGCGGCGAAGCTCGTCGTTGATGGCGGATTCGCGGGTGATCTTGTCGCAGGCATGGAGGACGGTCGAGTGGTCGCGCCCTCCCAGCTCAGCGCCGATCCTGAGAAGTGACACGTCAGTCTCAGCCCGCATGAGGAACATTGCGACCTGGCGCGGCATGACGATCGCCTTGTCCCGCTTCTGGCCCCGGAGCGCTTCCATCTGGACCCCGTAGTAGTCGGCGACCGCCATCGCGATGCGCTCGGGTGTCACCTGGCGCTTCTTCGGGTTGTAGAGGACGTTCGAGAGGACGGCCTGGGCGAGCTCGATCGAGATCGGCATGGCGCCCATCGACGCGTACGCGACGATCCGGTTGAGAGCTCCCTCGAGCTCACGGATGTTGCTCACGACCTTGCGAGCGATGAACTCGATGACGTCCGAGGTGATCGGCACCGCCCCTTCCTCGGACTTCGCTCGGAGGATCGCGATCCGCGTCTCGAGGTCCGGCGCGGTGAGGTCGGCGATGAGGCCCCATTCGAACCGGCTCCGAAGCCGCTCCTCGAGGGTGAGGATCGCCTTCGGCGGCCGATCCGAGCTCAGGACGATCTGCTTGCCGTCCTCATGGATCGCATTGAACGTGTGGAAGAACTCTTCCTGGGTCCGTTCCTTGTCGGCGATGAACTGGATGTCGTCGATGAGGAGCAGATCGATCCGCCGGTAGCGCGAACGGAACTCGTCGATCTTGCCCTGCTGGATCGAGGTGATGAACTCGTTGGTGAACTTCTCGCTCGTCGCGTAGACGACGCGCTTGCGCGGGAACTTGGCGATCACCTGGTTGCCGATGGCGTGCATCAAGTGGGTCTTGCCGAGACCGACTCCGCCGTACAGGAAGAGCGGGTTGTAGGCGTGGCCCGGGCGCTCGGCCACCGACAGGCTCGCGGCGTGAGCCAGGCGGTTGGCCGACCCGACGATGAAGTTGGCAAAGGTGTAGCGGGGGTTGATGTTCGTCGTCCCGCCTTCGCCACCGACACGGGTCGGCTCGAGCCGGACCTGGGTCGCCACGGCAGAGGCCGTCGGGCCGTTCGGCCCGGCCGGCGACATCGTCGACGACTCTCCGGATTCGGCGGCCCCCGCCGGCACGCCGTCGGTTCCCTGGACGGCGAATTCGACCTGGACGCTGTAGCCAACGATCCTGGCGAGGGTCTGGCTGATCAACGACCGATAACGGGTCTCGAGCCAGTCCTTGGCGAAGCCATTCGGGACGGCGATCCGGAAGCGTTGGTCGTCGACGTCGACGAGCTGCGTATCCCGCAGCCAGGTCTCGAAATTCGCGGGGGAGAGCGACACCTGAAGCTCTCCGAGAGCCGCGCGCCAGACTTGCTTGGCATCCATCTTGGGGGGCGGATCCTGCTGTGTGGCGATGAGTTGACGAGTGAGGGTGGCGCTGTAACGGCAGCGCTGAACCAAGGTCGCTATGGTGTCGGATGCCCTCCCGGGCATCATGCGGCGGCTCGCCCGCGGGGCCCCTCTCCGGACCCGCTTGGGCTGAACCCGCGAGCGTCCCGGCGCCGAGGGTCCGGAGAGGATAGCACCGGCCGAACGACGCCTGCAAGGCGATTCTGCGATACCCCCCGGTAGTATCCGAACAAGGCCGGACGCCTGGCCACTCCCGGCGCCCGCAGGTGGGCCCGCGACCGGCGCGATCGGCGACGCATCGTCGTCCGGCACAGTACGAGGAACCCCTGCTGCGCAGCCCCAACTTCGTTTGACACCCCCGATTGGGGCGTCATATCATCGCCCGACGACGAACGCGCCGCCGCGCTCACGGGCGCCAGGCGCGTTTGCGTGCCTTTCGGGGTCGGTGTCGACCCGGGGTCACGGGAGAGGATCGCACACAGTCTCGATGACGAAGCAGACCTACCAGCCCAAAAAGCGCCATCGCGCGAAGGAGCACGGTTTCCGCGCCCGCATGCGGACGACCGGGGGCCGGCGCGTCATCGCTGCTCGGCGGGCACGTGGTCGGAAGCGGCTGACGGCCTGACGGACGGCCGCGGCAAGCATCCGCCGCGACTGGTGATGCTCTCTCGACCGCAGGACTTCGCGGCGCTCCAGGGCTCCGGGACCAGCAGGTCCCACCCGCTCTTCTCCGCCCGGTTCCTGCGGACAGACCTCGAGACGACTCGGTTCGGACTATCGACCGGGCGGAAGCTCGGCGGGGCCGTCGTCCGGAATCGTGTCCGGCGCCGCCTCCGCGAGGCGCTAAGGGCGATGGCGCCCTCGTTCCAGCCCGGCTGGGACGTCCTAATCATCGTCAGGCCAGCGATCGTCGACGTCGACCACGAAGCCCTGGTCGGGGCGCTGCGCCGGCTCCTCCAGCGTGGGGGAGTGCTCGGAGGGCCAACGGCCACGTGAAATCGATCGGGATCGCGCTCATCCGGCTCTATCGGCTGTTGTTCTCGTGGCTGCCGGCGAGCTGCCGCTACGAGCCAACCTGCTCGCGTTACACGGAGCAGGCGATCGAACGCTACGGGCTGTTGAAAGGGACCTGGATGGGCATCCGTCGAATCGGTCGCTGTCACCCGGGCCATCCGGGCGGCTATGACCCGGTTCGCTAGCTGAGGACCCAGTGAGACTTTCGCGCCCCGGGCGAGCCTGGATCGGCCCGCTCATCCTCATAGCGCTGGTCATGCTCGTGGTCGCCGCGTGCGCGACCGGCCAGCCGGGTGCCTCGCCCGGTGCGAGTGGTTCGGCGGCCGTGACGCCGACGCCTCCAGCAGCGATCCCTCTCGCCCCGGCGCATCCCGACAACCCGTTCAACCTGCTGGCCTGGATCTTCACGCCGCTCTTCCAGGTCTTCTTCATCCTCCTTGTCGTGCTCGACAAGGTGACCGGCAACATCGTGGTCGCGATCATCCTGATGACCCTGATCCTCCGAGTCATCCTCATCCCCGTCTTCCGGCGCCAGACGGTCTCGACCAGGCGGACCCAGATGCTGGCCCCCGAGGTCAAAGAGATCCAGCGCCGCTACAAGGGCGACCGCGTCAAGGTCCAGCAGGCCCAGCAGGAGCTCTACCGGGAGCGCGGGATCAATCCGCTATCGGGCTGCCTCCCCGCGATCCTCCAGATCTTCCTGCTGATCCCGATGTACTCAGTCTTCAGCCAGGGCCTCCAGAACTTCAATCCCCAGGCAATGCTCGATGTCTTCGGCGTCCGGCTGATCAATCTCCAGTGTGATGCAGCCCCGATCGTCAACGCAGTCGGTCACGTCATGAACCCCTGTCTCGATCCGGTGGCGTTCGGCGTCAACTGGGGCGTCCC
>DATHGS010000010.1:0-2103 GCA_035490155.1 Candidatus Methylomirabilota bacterium
CGATCGGTCCCATCGCATTCCACATGTCGGCATAACGAGCGACCGATCGAAGCGTCTTCTTCTCGCCGGAGCCGCCGATCATGATCGGCAGGTGCGGCTGGACCGGTGGCGGCTGGTGGCGCAGGTGATCGAAGGAGTAATGGCCGCCCGGCTCTGAGGTGACCTCCTTGCCGTCGAGGAGGGCGCGGATGGCACCGACCGATTCGTCCATCCAGTCGAGCCGCTGGCCGAACCCGGACCCGAAGTCGATGCCGTGGGCCTGGTGCTCGAGATCAAACCAGGCGCCGCCGATGCCCAGGATCGCGCGGCCGTCGCTGACGTGGTCGAGCGTCGCGACGATCTTGGCGACGAGCCCCGGGTTGCGGAACGTATTGGCGCCGACAAGGAGACCGAGCCGCGTCTTCTCGGTCTCGCGGGCCCAGGCGTTGAGCAACGACCAGCCCTCGAGGATCGGCTGGTACGGGTCACCGAAGATGGCGTACAGGTGATCCCACGTCCAGAGGTGGTCGTAGCCGAGGCGATCGACCGACTTGGCGGCGCGGAGCATCTCCGGCCACGACCCCTGGCTCCAGAGCAGGATTCCGAACTTGGTTTTCGACATTTGGGCCTCCGAGAGATATGGTCGGCCCCAGTCTACGGTTCGAGCCGAGGTCTCAGGGCAGCGTTGCGAGATCCCCCTCGAGGATCTGGCGATCCTCCGCCTCGGCGATGCCGGTCAACTCCGCTGTGGCGCGGGCACGCCACTCGTCACTCGCCACGCGGTCCCCGGCGATGGCGTAGGCGCGTGCCAGCGCCTCGTACGCTGAACCCAGCTCCCAATCCTCGCGCCCGCTCCCATTGGCCTCGTTGATCTCGAGGCAGCGTTGGGCGTGATAGATCGCCGGCTCGCCTCGCCCGAGTACCGCGTACACCCGCGAGACCTGCCATTCGCCGCGGGCCAGGTTGACGGCGTCGCCGACCTCGCCCCAGTGATAGCGCGAGGCATGGGCAGCGTGGATCATCTCGTCGTTCTCCTCCTTCGTCCGATTCGGGTTCTCGAGCAGGGTCCACGTGTAGTTGAACAGCCCAATCGCGAGGGCGCGGCGGGTGGCCTGGTCGAGGTCGGGGGCGACCGGCGGCCGTGACACGATGGGCTCTCCTTTCGACAGCTGGGTGACGTGATGGAGGACGCGCTGAAGGCGGTAGGTGCGGGCCTCGATTCGGGCACGATGGTCTGCCAAGAGGCGCGCGCGTTCGGCCGGGTCGTCCGCGGCGAGGACCACGCGGATCTCGTCGAGCGGCAGCTCCAGCTCGCGAAGCCGCGCTATCGAGCGGGCGGTCTCGAGCTGATCGCGGCGATAGCGGCGATAGCCGCTGGACGGATCGACCTCGGCCGGCCGAAGGAGATCGAGTTCGTCGTAGTGGCGCAGGGCGCCGACGCTCAGCCCGGCAAGCCGGGCAAACCGTCCGATCGGCAGCAGCTCGTCATCCACGCCCTCATCGTGAACCCTCGGGCAGGGCGAGAGTCAAGACCTGCGATCAACGGCTATGAGGCGGGCGCCCGGACGACGATGTCGTTGCAGCCATGGAAGCGATCGTCCGTTCCGACGCCGCCGCCCATGTCGATCCGATCGCCCTCCCAGGCCATGACGAACCCGAATCGGTTCACCAAGGCTAGGGCGTCGCCGTCCCGTCGAACTGAATAGCCGTCCGGCCACACGACGTCAATCGGCGCTCCGGTGTCGTCCGTGAGGAGCAAGTCCGTGCCGTTCGCCGTGAGTACGCCGCTCGCGAGCGCCGTTGGGCAGCTCACCGAGCAGCTCGCCGATGCGACGCCGAGCGCGATAAGCAGGATCGCGGCCACAAGCGTGGTTCGGAGGCGGCGAGCGGGCATGAGCCGAGCATACGCGCCGATTTCGGGACGCCGTCTCTCGCGGCCGGGGAAGGTCGTCGTCACCAAGGGCGGCCGCCTCGTGAGGGACAAGCGAACGGTTGCGTGAGCTCCGTCCTGCGCGCTTCTCCCTCCCCGGGCGCTATCTGGCCAAATTGTTGTTCAGGCAACCCTTGACGCAGGTTCCCAGACATCGTGGACGCCTTCGAAAGCCTGGCGGCGCCTTCCGTGTG
>DATHGS010000011.1:0-3217 GCA_035490155.1 Candidatus Methylomirabilota bacterium
CGATGGGCGTCTTCACCGATCTCGCCAATCTGCGCACGGAGATCAAGGCCAGGCTCGAGCGAAACGCGCTCGACAAGGCGCGCCACGAATTTGCCGATCGGATCATCGAGTACGCCGTGGCCAACGCCACGCTCGACCTGCCCGACGTCCTCATCGACCAGGAGGTCGAGGTGATGCACGACGAGTTCCGGGCGTCGCTGGCTCGCCAGGGCATCACCGAGGAGGCCTATCTCAAGGTCACCAACAAGACCGACGCGGATCTCCACGGCGACCTCCGACCGGACGCCGAGAAGCGGGTCAAGGTCCTGCTCACCCTCTCCAAGGTCGCCGAGGTGGAGGGCATCGTCATCTCCGACGCAGACGTCGAGACAGAGGTCGAGCGCGGCCGCAAGCGCTATGCGGGCGACCCGAAGCTGCTCAAGTACTTCGACTCGGAACGCGGGCGGAGCTTCATCCGCTCGACCCTTCGCCGCAGCCGGGTCGTCGAGAGTCTTGTCGACGCCTGGCTGGCGGCCCATCCCGACCATCCGGCGCTGCCCCACGTCGAGGATGGCCCCGCGAGTGCCATGGACAGCGCGTCGGCGGAGTCGTCGGCAGCGATCGATGCGACCGACCCGGGCTCCGTCCTGGAGCAGGACGGGCACGACCACGACCACGATCACGACCATTCGCATGATCACGCCCACCGGTCCCAACCGGCCGGCGCCGCTCACGTCGACGAGCCCACAGCGGCGGGTTGAGACCGCCCAAAGACAGATCAGCCAGCCCCTTCATGCCGCCAGAAATCGGGAGACCCCAGATGCTCGTGCCGATGGTGATCGAGTCCTCCAGCCGGGGGGAACGTGCCTATGACATCTACTCGCGGCTGTTGCGCGAGCGGATCATCTTCCTCGGCGACCAGATCGAGGACCACCTCGCCAACCTCGTCATTGCCCAGCTCCTCTTCCTCGAGTCCGAGGACCCGGAAAAGGACATCAGCCTCTACATCAACTCGCCCGGCGGTGTCGTGACCAGCGGTCTCGCGATCTACGACACGATGCAGTACCTGCGGGCGCCGGTCAGCACGATCTGCATCGGCATGGCGGCGTCGATGGCCGCGGTCCTCCTCGCGGCCGGTGCGAAGGGCAAGCGCTACGCCCTGCCGAACAGCCGGATCATGATCCACCAGGGCTCGGGCGGCTTCCGCGGGGCGGCCCCGGACGCGGTCATCCAGATGAAGGAATGGGAATTCCTCGTCCAGCGAAACCACGAGATTCTGTCGAAGCACACCGGCCAACCGCTCGAGAAGGTCGAGAACGACACGAATAGGGACTATTTCATGGCTCCCGAGGATGCCAAGGACTATGGCATCATCGACTCGGTCTATTCGCTGTCGGGTGATTCGCTGATCGCCCAGGCTCATGATGTCGGCATGAGCGGCGGCGAAGGATCGGCGGCGGCGGCCGGCGAGACGAGCGAGACGAAGCCGAAACCGAAAGAGACTTAGACAGGCGAAGACGTAGATGAGTCAGGGCACATGACTACCAGCAGCAGCTCCAAGGGACCCAAGGTCCCGTACCGCTGCTCGTTCTGCGGAAAGAGCCAGGAACAGGTCCGCAAGCTGATCGCGGGCCAGGGCGTCTACATCTGCGACGAGTGCATCAACCTGTGCCAGGAGATCATCGAAGAGGAGATGCTCGACCAGCCGAAGACGAAGCCTTCGGCGGCGAAGCTCCCCAACCCGCGCCAGATCACCTTCGCCCTCGACCAGTACGTCATCAGTCAGGACCGGGCCAAGAAGGTCCTCTCGGTCGCGGTCTACAACCACTACAAGCGGGTAAACGCAGGCTCGTCGATCGACGAGGTCGAGCTCCAGAAGTCGAATGTCCTGCTGGTCGGGCCGACCGGCTCGGGCAAGACGCTCCTCGCCCAGACCCTTGCCCGCGTCCTCGACGTCCCGTTCTGCATTGCCGATGCGACCTCGCTGACCGAGGCCGGTTACGTCGGCGAGGATGTCGAGAACATCCTGCTGCGGCTCATCCAGGCGGCCGACTTCGACGTCGCCCGGGCCCAGCGCGGGATCATCTACATCGACGAGATCGACAAGATCGCCCGCAAAGCGGACAACCCCTCGATCACCCGCGACGTGTCGGGCGAGGGCGTCCAGCAGGCCCTGCTCAAGATCCTCGAGGGGACGGTCGCCAACGTCCCACCCCAGGGCGGCCGGAAACACCCCCACCAGGACTTCATCCAGATCGATACGACCAACGTCCTGTTCGTCTGCGGCGGTGCCTTCGACGGGCTGGAGAAGATCGTCGAGGAGCGAGTCGGTCGGCGCTCGATCGGGTTCGGCGCCGACGGCGCGATCAACAAGGCCGACCGGGCCCGGATCCTCGATCGGCTCATGCCAGAGGACCTCCTCAAGTTCGGGCTCATTCCGGAGTTCATCGGCCGGCTGCCGGTCATCGTCACGCTGTCGGCCCTGACCGCGGACGACCTGGTTCGCGTCCTCACGGAGCCGAAGAACGCGGTCACTCGCCAGTTCCAGAAATTCCTGTCGCTCGACAAGGTCGAGCTGGCCTTCACGCCCGGCGCGCTCCGAGCGGCGGCCGAAGTGGCTCTCGATCGCAAGACCGGTGCCCGCGCCCTGCGCTCGATCGTCGAGGAGGCCCTCCTGGAGGTGATGTACGACATCCCGGAGCGGACCGACATCCGCAAATGCATCATCACCGAGGAAACGATCCGCGACGGCCGTGTCCCGCTCCTGCTGACGAAGACCGACGTCGACAAGGGCGTCGACGAGACGAACTACGAGGAATGGCTGGCGGAGCGGGGCGAGACCGCCTGATCGCCTGAGAGCCGGCTGACGTTCGGTCGTGGACCACGCCGATCACGTCGGATTGATCCGGGACGGTGCCCGGGGTGCGGGGCGTCGCTGGCTTGAGCTCGGGTCCGGACGCGGAGCGTTCACCCTTGCCCTCGCCGACCTGCTCGGCCCGGGCGCCGAAATCGTCGCGGTCGACCGAGACGCGGGCGACCTGGCCGATCTTGCCACGACGATGGGCCGGCGCTTTCCCGGGACCGATCTCACGACGATCGTGGCCGATTTCAGTCGGGCGCTGCCGGTCGAGCCCGGCTTCGACGGATTGCTCGCGGCGAACTCGCTCCATTTCACGCGGGATCCGAGGACGGTGATCGGCAACGTTCGGCCGCTGCTTCGGCCGGGTGCTCGAATCGT
>DATHGS010000012.1:0-2049 GCA_035490155.1 Candidatus Methylomirabilota bacterium
GACGCGCTCTGGGACCTCGATGTTCTTACCCTTGACGATCGTCCTCACGCGCACCTCCCGAGGCATCGAGGGCCTCCTTCGGTTGCGGGGTCGCCGGGCGGATGGGCAGGACGACCCGCCTTCGGCCGAGTCTACACCGCGGGCGCCGATCGGTCGGACGTCGACCGAGGGTCGCCAGTTCTGCGCCTGATCCGGCCAGCGCGCTACCGCTCTCTGGCCACCGTGATCGCTGAGACGCCCACAGCGCCGGCGTCGATAAGGGGTGTGGCACAGGCCGCCAGGCTCGCGCCGGTCGTGACGACGTCGTCGACCAGGATGACCCAGCGACCGGCCAACGGTCCGGCGGGAGGGGCCTGGTGCCGGGTGGGCCCTTCGGCTGTGCCGAGCCTCAGGCGAAAGGCACCGGTCACGTTCACGGCTCGGGCCGCCCGATCGAGGTCGAACTGGGCGATGGTCGCTCGTGATCGTTCGAGGATCGAGGCGCACGGCAGGTTCAGGTCCGCAGCCGCGACCCGGGCGATGAGCTCGGCCTGGTCGTAGCCCCTCCGCCGACGCCGCTCGGCGTGGACAGGAACGGGGACCACGACATCACCGCCGGCGCCGACCCGACGCCAGCGTCGGGCGATCGCCGCGCCCAGCGGGCCGCTGAGGCGCTGCTCACCGCTGTACTTGAGCTCGTGGAGTGCCGTCCGGACGACGCCCGAAAACGGGGCGCACCACTCGAGCTGGAGGAGCGGCGCGGGCACGTCGGACGGCAGGCCGATCGCGATCCCGGCCGGCAGATCCAGGCGGGCGTCGAGCGCCGTGGCGCAGGCCGCGCACAGCGGCGGGCCTTCGACGCCGCAGCCCGGACATCGAGCCGGAAGCGCCGCGTCCAGCAATCGGTTCGCCAGCTGCCCGACCGTTCGCATCCGGGGATCCTGCCTTGGACCCCTTACCTGCGGCTCACTCCAGGTCGAGTTTGCCTGCCTGAGCCCTCAGTCAGACGCCAGCGACACCGAATCCCCGACGATCGTGCTCGTCGCCGTGATCGTGCCGGTCGGCAGCTCGAGGACCCCGTTCGCGCCGCGGACGAAGGGGACGAGGCCGCGCCAGGTGGGCAAATCTGGGCGTGCGGCGAGAACCGGTCGGGTCCCATCGGCGGCCGGACGGCCGAGGAAGACCGCGTCGATCGGGAAGCGCATGAACATCATGTGGATGCCGTTGCTGTCGGGCAGCCACAGCCCGTCCCCCGAAGGCAGGACGCGGCGGCCCATGAGCCCACGGAACTTGTCCCACAGACCGGCTGCGATCTCCAGGCGATCCGCCAGCGGTGTCTTTCGGGTGAGGTTGTGCGCCGGGCTTCCGCCCACCATCGAGGCGAGGACCTACTTGGCGCCGCTGGCGCCGCCCAGGTTGAGGGCAATGAGGATGATGGCGGGGCCCAGGATGATGATGAACAGCGACGGGAAGATGCAGCCCACGAGCGGGAACAGCATCTTGATCGGCGCCTTGGCCGCCATCTCCTCCGCTCGCTGGCGGCGCTCGATGCGGAGCTGCTCCGACTGGACCTGGAGGACCTTGCTGATCGACACACCGAGCTGTTCGGCCTGGATGATCGCGCCGATGAAGTTCGTCAGCGGGATGACCTCGGTGCGAGGGACGATGTCCCGCAGCGCATCACGACGAGCCTTTCCGACGCGAACCTCGGCAAGGGCCCGGCGGAACTCGTCGATGAGGGGCCCCTCGAGCTTCTCGACGACCTTGGCGAGGGCGGCATCGAAGCCGAGACCGGCCCGCACAGAGATTGTCAGCAGGTCGAGCGTGTCCGGGATCTGGAGGAGGATCAGGTGCTGGCGCTTGCGGACCCGTCCGCCGAGCCAGAACTCGGGGATCGTGTAGCCGAACATCAGCCCGACGACGCCCATCAGGGCCCGCAGGACGAGCGGCAGGGCCATGACGCCGACGACGCCGAACAGGAAGACGAACAGGATCCCGCCGATGATCGCGGCGACGGCCTTGATCCCGAGCCAGTCCGCGACGCGGAGGTTGCCCGGGTTGCCGGCCAGG
>DATHGS010000013.1:0-3677 GCA_035490155.1 Candidatus Methylomirabilota bacterium
TCCGCCAAACGTTCCGAATCCGGATGCCGAATCCGGATGCCGAATCCGGACCATCCGACCGCCCTGAACGATCGATCGTCCGATTACGAGACGCCCGCGGAAATCACTTCGGTTCCGCCAAACGTTCCGAATCCGGATGCCGAATCCGGATGCCGAATCCGGACCATCCGACCGCCCTGAACGATCGATCGTCCGATTACGAACGCCCGCGGAAATCACTCTCCTTCGACCCCGATGTTCCGATTCCGGCTTCCGAATCCGGACGAACTCCCAAAAAGGAAGTGATTTCCGGCGGCGTTCGATATCGGACCATTTCGCCGCCGAGTTTGGCCGGGCGGCAGCGGAGTTGGGGCGGCCGGCGGTCGAATTGGGGGGCGCGACGGGCGACGGCCGAGTTGGGTCCGGCGGCAGAGCGGCGGCCGCCGCCTCAGGCCGCCGGTGAGCCGGCCGTCGCGTGATCGCGGGCGACGACCCCGGCGGCAATCCGACGGACCTCGCCGACGCTCGCGGCGTGGAGTGCTCGATCCGCTGCCTCCCGGCAGGCCTCGAGGTCGAGACCCGCGAGGA
The DNA here is from genome assembly GCA_035490155.1 of Candidatus Methylomirabilota bacterium. Classification (GTDB taxonomy): domain Bacteria; phylum Chloroflexota; class Limnocylindria; order Limnocylindrales; family CSP1-4; genus CF-46. The sequence goes on from DATHGS010000013.1 coordinate 568, forward strand.
CGCCCCTGATCCGGGCGATCGATCCCGGCGCGACGCTCAGCTCCTCGACTCCCAGGCCAACGAACAGCGCCGCCGCCGCCGGATCCGCGGCTGCCTCGCCGCAGACGGCGACCGGGCGGCCGAACGGCAGGGCCGCATCGGTGACCCGCTTGACGAGCTGCAGGATCGCCGGTTGAAGCGGCGTTGCCAGGTCGGCGAGGGCGGGGTTCGTCCGGTCGGCCGCCAGCGTGTACTGGACAAGATCGTTCGTGCCAATGCTGAAGAAATCGACGATCGGGGCGAAGGCCTCGGCGACGATCGCCACCGAGGGGATCTCGACCATGATTCCCAGTCGGACGTCGGCGGCGACGGACGCGCCCGCCCGTGTCGATGCCGAGGCGGCGGCGTCGATCGCTCGTCGAGCCGCGGCGACCTCTTCGACGGTGGCAACCATCGGCAGGAGGATCCGCAGGGGGCTCGCCGGATCGGCCTCGAGCAGCGCCCGGAGCTGTGTCTCGAACAGCTCCGCATTGCGCAGGCCGAGCCGCAGTCCGCGCACGCCGAGGGCTGGGTTCATCTCGGGCTCTCCGGCCAGCCAGGAGGCCGGCTTGTCGCCACCGATGTCGAGGGTCCGGAAGACGACCGACCGACCAGCGACGGCTCGCGCGATCCGGCGATAGACGGCGCGCTGCTCGTCGAGACCGGGCGCGACCGACCGACCGAGGAAGAGGAGCTCCGTCCGGACAAGCCCGATCCCGTCGGCGCCCGCCGATGCCGCCGCCTCGGCCTCGCGAACCGAACCGACGTTGGCGAGGATCGTGATCGACAAATCACCCGCCGGCGACTGACCGGTCGGCACGACGAACGCAGGCGCGGACGAGCTCGCGATCAGCGCCGCGATCTCCTCGTCCGTCGGCTCGACGACCAGCTGGCCGGTCGTCCCGTCGGCGGCGACGGAGAGACCGTCGAGCGTCGGGCCGAGGGCGTCGCCAAGGCCCAGGACCAAGGGGATGCCAAGCGCCCTCGCGACGATCGCGGCGTGGCCGTTCGGCGCTCCGCCGGTCAGGGCGATGCCCCCGACGAGCTCCGGGCGAAGGACGGCAACGACCGACGGGTCGAGATCGTCCGAGGCGAGGACCGCCGGCGTCCCATCGCGATGGTGGAGCTCCGGCCGGATTCTGCCGTCGAGCCGATCCACGACGCGGCGACCGACGTCGCGCAGGTCCGCGGCGCGTTCGCGGAAATAATCGTCGTCGACGCCGGCGAGCAGGTCCGCCTGTTCCGCGGACGCCCGATCGATCGCCTCCGAGGCCGACGCTCCGGCATCGATCAGGGCAAGCGCCGGCTCGACGATCCCGGGGTCGCGGGCGAAGAGCGCCTGGGCCTCGAAGATCGCCCCGATCTCCTCGCCTGCCCGACCCGCGGTCTCACCCGCGAGGGCGTTCAGCTCGTCGGCCGCGGCCTCGAGTGCCGCCATGAGACGCTCGCGTTCCACGGCCGGGTCGCGTCGCGCCTGACCACTGCCAATCGGGGTCGGGGCACTCGTCGCGGCGCCCGACGCGCCGCCAGTCGCCGAGTGAGACGTGGCATTCGGCGGGACCCACAGGAGTCGGCCGCGGCCGATGCCCGCCGAACCCGCTCGGCCAAGCAGGGTTGCCCGCGCCATGTCGGTACGCTCAGCCCGCTGTGTTTTCCGCGGCGGTCGCCGCGAGGACGCCGAGCAATAGCGCCGCCGACGTCGCGCCCGGGTCCTGATGGCCGATGCTCCGCTCGCCGAGATACGACGCTCGGCCCTTTGTCGCGAGCATCGGGATCGTGGCCGCCGCACCCACGTCCGCCGCATCGTGGGCCGCCGCGGCGACGACCGCCGCATTGCCGCCCGCGTCAAGTGCCGCGCGCGCCGCTCGTGCCGCCGGGAACAGCGCGTCGAGCATCGTCTTCTCGCCCTCGGTCGACTTGCCCAGACCGGAGATCCCCACGGCGGCCGCATCGAGGGCGGCGGCGAGTGCGGCTGGCGCCGACGATCCCTCCGCTGCGACGGCGGCCGCTCCGCGCAGGAACGCGGTCCCGTACAGCGGCCCCGCTGCGCCACCAACCGTGCTTATCAGTGTCTTGCCGACCTGACGGAGGAGGTCGGCGGTGGCGGTCTGGTCGGTCGTGCCGTCAGCGGCCGCAGGCCGGCTGTCGAGCATCGCCACGATCGCCTTGAAACCACGATCCATGTTGATGCCGTGGTCGCCGTCGCCGATCGCCTGGTCGAGGGCGGTCAGGGCAGGAGCCTCTTCGTGGACCCGCACTGCGGCTGCTCGCAGCCAGGCGGCGATCTCGTCGTGCATCGTCATCCTCGTTCGACCACCGGCCGCGTGGCCGGGATCGGCCGGTCCGCCGGGCGGGAAGGGAGAACCCAGCCCGGCGGTGGCCATCGGGGACCCGGGTGGGTCCCAATCCGTTACGAAGCCTAGACCCCCCAGCGAAGCGCGGGGGTGTGGACCGGGGCATCCCACAGCCGCGTCAGCTCATCGTCGAGCTTCAGCAGCGTGACCGAGAAGCCGGCCATCTCGAGGCTGGTGATGTACGGGCCGACGAGGCTCCGCCCGATCTTGATCCCCTGCCCGCTGAGGATCTTGTTGAGGCTGTTGAACGCGCCGTACAGCTCGATCAGTGGCGTCCCGCCCATCCCGTTGAGGAACGCGAGGACGGTGTCGCCCTTGGCGAGCCCGAGATCCGACACGATCGGCGAGACGAGCCACTCGGTCATCTCGTCGACAGACGCGAGCTTCTCGCGTCGCCGGCCCGGCTCCCCGTGGATGCCGATGCCCACCTCGACCTCGTCGTCGCCGAGCACGAACGTCGGGGTACCGGCGGCCGGCACGATGCAGCTCGTCAGGGCGAGACCCATCGAGCGGCCCCGGGCGTTGACCTTTGCCGCCGTCGCCGTCACGTCCGCGAGCGGCGCGCCGGCCTCCGCGTGGGCACCGGCGATCTTCTCAACGAGGACCGTCACGCCGACTCCCCGTCGGCCGGCGGTGTAGAGCGAATCCTGGACCGCGACGTCGTCGTTCGTGACGACCGAGGCAACCTCGATCTCGCCGGCGACGAGCTCGGCGGCCATCTCGAAGTTGAGGACGTCA
>DATHGS010000014.1:0-13806 GCA_035490155.1 Candidatus Methylomirabilota bacterium
AGGGTCAGCCGCCAGGTGCTGCCGCCCCCCGGCGATCCGACGATGAGGATCTGGTTCATCGTGTCCACCACGGTCCGGCCGAGCGCCGGATCGTCGGCAACGATCGCGACGCGGGTCACCGAGCCGCTGTCGAGGGCGCGGAGGATCATCGGCGACATCGCGACGAAGACGGCGAGCGCGGCGAGGAGCAGCGTCGACGCTCCGAAGAGGCGGCTGCGGACGCGCTCGACGTATTCGCGCTTGGCAATGATCAGTGCGTTCGGCAGGAGCGGGTCGCGGCGCTGACCGCCGGCGATGCCGGTTGGCTCGGTCATGCGGCCGGCTCGTCGGTCGCGACGTGGCGCTCCTGCGTCGGTGCGCCGCCCGCATCTCTATCCGGCGCCAGGTGCAGCTCGTCTTCCAACGGTTGACCGACATGGTCGATGAAGATCTGCTCGAGCGACGCTTCGGCAACCTCGAAATGCGTGACCCGGGCCCCGCGGGCGACCGCGGCGGCGAGGACGACGTCGGGCTCGACGCCGGGGTCGAGCTCGATCTCGGTTCGGTCGATGCCTGGTCGAAGGATTCGAGCCCCGGCCACGTCGGCGATCCAGGCCAGCCGGTGATCGCCTTCGACCGCCAGGCGCACGAGTCGCCGACCCGCGGTCCGGCGGATGTCCTTCACCGCTCCGCCGACGACGACCCGACCGCGATCGACGATGGCGATCGACTCGCACATCGCCTCGACCGTATCCATCTGGTGGGTCGAGAAGATGAGCGTCCGACCCTGGTCCCGCAGCTCGAGGAACGCCTCGCGAAGGAGGGCGACGTTGACTGGATCGAGGCCGGTGAACGGCTCGTCCATCAGCAGGACCTGGGGGTCGTGGAGGATCGAGGCGATCAGCTGGATCTTCTGTTGATTGCCCTTGGACAGCTCCTCGGGCCGGCGGTCGCCCAGGTCCGGGACGCGGAGCCGAGCCAGCCAGTGGAGCGCCTCACGGCGGGCGCGAACGGGTGGCAGCCCATACAGGGATGCGAAGTAGGTGAGCTGGTCGACGACGGTCATCCGCGGGTAGAGGCCGCGTTCCTCCGGGAGGTAGCCCCACGTGGCGCGGGGCAGCTCGCGACTATCGGTCCCGTGCCAGGCCACCGTCCCACTGTCCGCATTCAGGACGCCGAGGACGATCCGCATCGTGGTCGTCTTGCCGGCGCCGTTGGCACCCAGAAAGCCGAAGACCTGACCGGCCGGGACCTCGAAGGTGAGGCCATCGAGCGCGCGGGTCGAGCCAAATCGCTTGTGGAGTTGATCGATGACGAGGCTCACCCGCCGAAGGGTAGCGGGCCACGATCATTGGCGCGTATGGCCCGATCGTCCCGGTTCCTCGTGCCTGGGCTCGAAGGCTCTCCGCCAGCCTTCCACGGCCGAAAGACAACCTTCCGTTCGCGATGCCGTTCTTTGCATATTTCGCCTTTGCAGGTGATGCCAAGAACGGCACCAGCAACCAGGAGATCGAATCCTGGGGCGAGCGTGAACGAGCCTGAACGAGCGTGAACAGGCAACTTCGCGCCGGCAGTTCGCCTCCGTGCGATCATCTCCCTGTGACAGCACCGGCCACGCCCTCACCGACCGTCGCGACCCGGATCCACGCCGACCGCGAGGCGCGGACCCTGCGGATCGACTGGCAGGACGGCCACGTCACCGTCCAAGATTTCACCGCGTTGCGCTGGCTCTGCCCGTGCGCCTACTGTCGCGGCGAGGCGGGGATGCCTGGCTGGCTCGATACCGCGCCGACCCTCACCGGCGAGCAGACCCGTCTCGTCGACATCGCCCTCGTCGGCAACTATGCGGTCGCCCCGTCGTGGGGTGACGGCCACCACACCGGCTACTACACCTTCGCCCTGCTTCGCGATCGCTGCCCGTGCAGCGAATGCTCGGCACGGCGAAGCAGCCGGGAGCCCGCAATGACCCAGGAAGCACGCCACGCCAAGGAGCACCAATCATGATCGTCGCCACGACCCCGTTCATCGCCGGACACCGCGTCACGGAGACGAAAGGCCAGACCTTCGGGGTCGTCGTCCGGAGTCGCGGCTTCTCCGGCAACCTGATCGCCGGCCTGCGCTCGATCGGTGGCGGCGAGATCAAGGAGTACACCTCGCTGCTCGAGGACACCCGCCGGCAGGCCCTCGATCGGCTGGTCAAGAACGCGACCCTGATGGGCGCCAACGCGGTCATCTCGATGCGCTTCGACAGCTCCGAGCTGGCCGGCACGATGTCGGAGATCGTCGCCTACGGCACGGCGGTGGTCGTCGTCGAGGACGCGGGCGCGGCCCAGCCGACCGAGTGACGCGCGAGCAACCGTGATCCGATGCTGAGCACGACGACCCGAGCGATTCTCGCGGTGATCGGCGTCCTGCTGACCCTGGCCGGCCTCGCGGGCACCGCGGCCGGGGCGGGCGTCTCGGGCCTGTGGGCGAAGATCCTCGGGGCGGGTCTGGTCGTCGCCGTCGTAATCGAGCGCCAGCGCTACCGCTCCGAAGAGGCGGATCGGGCCTTCGAGCCGAGCGGTCCCGGCGGCGGCGAGCCGCCCGGCTCGATCGAACCGCGCTTCCGGCCGACCGACGAGCTCTTCGTCGACCCGACGACCGGCATCCGGATGCGTGTCCACCTCGATCAGCGGACTGGCGAGCGTAGATACGTCGCGGATGGCTAGCTTCGGACCCGAGCGGAGCGGCCCCGGCCCAGGGGATCGTTGATGGGCACGTGGTATTCTCGGCGGCCCGATCGTGCCATGCACTGGGACCAACGATGACGCCGGCTCGCCGGCCTCGGGATCGGGAAGCGCTCAGGGAGTGACGACCAGCCCATGACCGCCGTCGACGACCGTAACGTCGGCCCGGCACGTCCACGTCCGCGGGCCACGCCCCGGCCCGCCGCCCGCTCGACGGCTCGCCCTCCGTACATCAATCGCGAGCTGTCCTGGCTCGAGTACGTGGACCGCGTCATGTTCGAGGCGCGCGACCGGCGGAACCCGCTGATCGAGCGGGTCAGGTTCCTGACGATCTTCGCCAGCATGCTGGACGAGTTCTTCCAGATCCGGATCGCCGGCCTCCGCCAGCAGATCAACACCGGTTCTGTCGCGATCTCGCCGGACGGCCGAACGGCAACGGAACAGCTGGCCGCCGCGCGGACTCGAGTGCTGAGCCTCGTCGAGGATCTGAGCGGGCTGTATGCGGAGATTCGCCGCTCGCTCGCCGCCGAAGGCGTCGAGATCCTCGACTACGCCGCGGTCCCGGAGCATCACGTGACGCTCCGCCAGCGGTTCCTCGACGAGATCTATCCCGTGCTCACCCCGCTCGCCGTCGATCCGGGCCACCCATTCCCGTATATCTCGACCCTCAGCCTGTCGATCGCCGTCGGCCTCCGCGACCCCGAGACTGGCGAGACCCATTTTGCCCGCGTCAAGGTCCCGCCGATCCTGCCGCGCCTCATCGAGGTCGAGCCGAACCATTTCGTCCTCCTCGACCAGATCATCGAGGCGAATCTCGATGTCCTGTTCAGCGGCATGGAAATCCTCGAGCACCATCTCTTCCGGGTCACCCGCAACGCCGACCTGGCGATCGAAGAGGACGAGGCCGACGATCTCCTCCTGGCCATCGAGGAGGAGCTCCGCCGGCGCCGCTTCGGCGAGGCCGTCCGACTCGAGGTCGAACGCTCGATGCCGCCGGCCACCCGCCAGATCCTCCTCCGCGGGATCGGCCTCGGCGAGGACGACTGCTACGACGTCCGGGGCATGCTGGATCTCACCGGACTGCGGGTGATCACGGAGCTCGATCGACCGGACCTGAAGAGCCCGCCGTGGACGCCGGTGACACCCGCCCGCCTCGTGCCGCCGGACGAGGACGAGCGGACCGACATCTATGCGGTCATCCGCGCCGGCGACCTGCTCGTCCATCACCCCTACGAGAGCTTCGCCGCATCGATTGAACGGTTCATCGCCCAGGCCGTCGGGGATCCCGAGGTGCTGACGATCAAGATGACGATCTACCGGACATCGGGCGACTCGCCGATCGTTCGCGATCTCATCAGGGCCGCCGAGCAGGGCAAGCAGGTCGTGGTCCTCGTCGAGATCAAGGCCCGCGCCGACGAAGAGGCGAACATCGTCTGGGCCCGCAAGCTCGAGCAAGCCGGCGCCCACGTCGTCTACGGGCTCGTCGGGCTCAAGACCCACAGCAAGGTCGCGCTCGTCGTCCGCCGCGAGGGCGGCGGTCTTCGTCGCTACGTCCACATCGGGACGGGCAACTACAACCCCCGGACGGCCCGCGTGTACACGGACCTCGGCCTGCTGTCCTGCCGGCCGGAGCTCGGCGCCGACGTGACCGACCTCTTCAACCTGTTGACGGGCCTGTCGCGACAGCGATCGTTCCGCCGCCTCCTCGTCGCGCCGCACAGCCTGCGCAGCCGCTTCCTCGAGCTGTTCGAGCGGGAGTCGGCCCACGCCCTGGCCGGCCGCGAGGCGCGGATCATCGCCAAGGTGAACGCGATCGTCGACGAGGAATGCATCGAGGCCCTGTACCGGGCCTCGCAGGCGGGCGTTCGGATCGACCTCATCAGCCGGGCTGCCTGCTCGCTCCAGCCAGGGCTGCCGGGCGTATCAGAGGGGATCACGGTCCGCTCGATCATCGGCGAGTTCCTCGAGCACTCGCGGATCTTCGGTTTCGCCAACGGCGGCAATGCCGAGTGGTACATCGGCTCGGCGGACTTGATGGACCGCAACCTCGATCGGCGGATCGAGGCGGTCGTCCCCGTCGAGGACGGCGAGGCACGGGCGAGGCTGGCCGAGATCATCGACATCATGCTGGCCGACGACCGTCGCTCGTGGCAGCTCGGGGCCGATGCGACATGGCGCCGCACCGAGGACATCAACGGCGTGCCGGGGACGGTCGACAGTCACGAGATGCTGAAGGCCCGAGCCCTCGCTGCCGGTTCCCTCGCGTCGACGCCGAGACGGCCGGGCGCCGGCACGGGCTCGCTGGATCCGCGTGCCTGAGGGGGTGTCGTGAGCGAATCACCGGCCACTCCCCGACCAGTCGAGATCGAGCTCAAGTACCGCCTCCGCGAGGAGGCCGCCGGCGACCGCTATCTTCTCGCCGACGAGCTCGCCGGCTTCGTCCCGATCACCCCGGTTCGCTCGACCCAGCTCGAGGATCGATACCTCGACACCGCCGACGGCGCCATGGCGCGGGCGGGATTCGCCTGCCGCCTGCGGCAGACCGCCAAGGGCACGACCGTCTCGGTCAAGTCGACGGCGCGTCGCCCCGACGGCTCGGGCTTCCATCGGCGCGAGGAGCTCGAAGGCCCGGCCGATCGGACCGCGGGTCCGCGCGACTGGCCGCCCTCGGATGCCCGATCGCTCATCCTCGAGCAGTGCGGCGACGCGCCGCTGGTCGAGCTCGTGACCATCCGCCAGCTCCGGCGCAAACGCCATCTCCAGGCAGGTGAGACCGTGGTCGAGCTCAGCCTCGACGAGGTCGACGCCGTCGCCCGAAGCCGGGTCGTCGAGCGGTTCGTCGAGCTCGAGGTCGAGCTCGTCCAGGGTGACGAGAGCCAGCTGGCCGGGATGGATGCCCTCCTCGCCGACGATCCGGCGCTCGCGGCGTCGACGGGCTCCAAGCTCGAGTCGGCGCTCGCCGCGGTCCGGGCAACGAGCGGCCGGCGCGGCCGGAAGCCGACGATCCCTCTGCCGGACATCGAACCGGGTGCCCGACCGAACGGCCAGCGGACTGTCGCGGACGTCGACGCCGACGCCGGGATCGAGGAACGAATTCCGGGCGGCCCGGCGACGACCGATGCGGCCGAGGCCGCGACCACCGACGCGGCCGACGCTACCGAAGCTGGGCCACCGGCATCCGCCCGCGACGACGAGCCGGCCAGCGAATCCGCGAAGCCCGAACGCGACGTCGAGCCTGTGGCGCCGGCGGCGCCAGCCTTGGGCTCGACGGGCGCCGCCGCGACGCACGAGGCAACCGGGGCCGCCGATGCGGCCGAGGTGGCCGCTGTGAGCCTGCCGGGCCCGGAGGCACCGCGACTCGTCGTCGGCAAGACGCCCGGCGTTCTGCCCGACGACCACGTCGCCGAGGCCGGCCGCAAGGTCTTCCGCTTCCACTTCGCCCGGATGCTCGCCCGCGAGGCGGGGACCCGCGACGGCAAGGATCCCGAGGACCTCCACTCGATGCGGGTCGCGACCCGCCGCCAGCGAGCCGCCTGGCGCGTCTTCGGGGCGGCGTTCCGGCCCAGCCGGACGAAGACCTACCGCGGCCACCTCCGCGACGTCGCGTCCCGGCTGGGGGCCGTGCGTGACCTCGACGTGCTCCTCGAGGCCGCCGATGCCTATCGGGCCGACCTGCCGACGGCTGAGCAGCGGGCCCTCGAGCCCCTCCTGTCGGGCTGGCGGACCCACCGCGACGATGCTCGCAAGCTGCTGATCCGCGAGCTCGACTCGGACGGCTACAGGCGCTGGCTCGAGGACTACGGCGAGTTTGTCCGCCACGAAGGCCTCGCGGTCGTCCCGGTCGCTCCGACCCAGCCGCATCGCGTCCGCGACACCGCGGCATCGCAGATCCTCACGGCGTACGAGGGTGTCCGGGCCTACGAGCCGGTCCTCCGCTGGGCGGACGTCGAGACCCTCCACGAGCTGCGGATCGCCGGGAAGTGGCTGCGCTACACCCTCGAGTTCGTCCGCGAGGCGCTCGCCCCTGAGGCCGCCAACCTGATCGCGCGGGTCACCGCCATGCAGGACCATCTCGGCGAGCTCAACGACGCCGACGTGACGAGCCATATGGTTCGCTCGTTCCTCGTCGAGAATGCCGGTGGTCTGAGCACGATCGAGAGCGGCGCGATCGCCCGCTACCTCGTGGTCCGGGAGAAGGACCGCGCCAGGTTGCGCCGAACCGTCGGCGCGCCCTGGCGCGGGGTCGCTGGGATGACCTTCCGTCGATCGCTTGGACGGACGATCGCGAGCCTCTGAACGCCCCGGCGCCGCACTGTTCGTTCCGGCACCGCGCTGGTCGTTCGGTCGCTAATCGACCCAGCCATGAGCGAGCTGCTCGAGTCGATCGCGCCAGGCCGCGCCCGCGTGAGCGACCGCGACGACCGTGCCTTCCCTGACGCCACCGTCCGCGACGCGAACCTCCCCGACCCCGTAGCGGACCATGATCGCCTCGACGATCGCCGCGCCGGCGCCGAGGATTCGCGCTCTGGCGGGCCTGACGAGAAAGCGTTCAACGAGAGCCTCGGCCGAATGGCCGGCCACAACCCCGAAGGCCGTCTCGAGATCGCTCGTCGTCAGCCGCCGCTTCAATCGTCCGTCCGGAACGATCTTGAGCAGGTTCGACGCCGTCCCGCCAACGAGGATGATCTCGGCTGGTCGTGACGACGGTGCTGCCACGACTGCCTCGGCGGCCGCGTTGCGGAGCTCGGTCAGCTCGTCGAGCCCGGGCGGATCCCGTTTGACGTGTCGACCTGTCAACCGCGCGGCGCCGAGCCGCAGCCCGACGGCAACGGCCCGTCGACCCGGGCCCACCGACACGAATTCGCTGCTCCCCCCGCCGATGTCGACGACGAGTACGTCGTGCTCGACCGGCCGGCCCTCCGTGACACCGATGAGCGTCAGGAACGCCTCTTCTTCGTGACCGAGCACGTGCAGGGGAACGCCCGTGGCCGCATCGACCTCCGCGACGATCCGGGCGGCGTCGGCGAGCCGGCGCAGTGGCTCCGTGCCGACGAAGGTGATGGCCGACGCCCCGGCCTGGCGGGCATCCCGAGCGTATCCGGAAAGTGTGTCAGCGAGGCCCGTCCGCCCGGCGCGCCCGAGGAGACCGCTCCCTTCGACGGCCGCGCCGAGCCCGAGAAAGACGGACTCGTCGATCAATGGCTCGATCCGATGGTTTACGACCCGGGCGACCAGCAGGTGGACGGAGGTCGAGCCCAGGTCCACGGCCGCGCCGATCTGTTCCTCGGCCGCCTCCCCCGTCACCGATCAACCGTCGGCGTCAGACCGTCGGCCCGGTCGGCGCCGTCGCAGGTGCGGCGCTTGCCAGCGCTGTCCCGGCTGAGGGTCGCGGTTTGCGCGTCCGGGTCGTCGAGGGCTTGGACGCGGCGCGCGTCGTCTTCCGCGCGGTCGTCGCTCGAGGCTTCGAGGCGGCCGATGCGCGAGGTTTCGGGGTCGCCTTCTTGGCGGTGGCAGGCTTCGGCGCCGCAGCCGACGGTGCGCCGGCGCCAGATGCCGCAGCCACGCTCGATGCCTTCCCGCGTCCTCGCCCGGCCGTGCGACGGGAGCCTGTCGACGGTCGAGTCGTCGCTCGCCGCTTGATCGCCGGTGCCGCACCCGGTCCGCGAAGGTTCTTGAGGCCGGTGACAAGCGCCGACAGCTCGACGACTTCGGCGCTGACCTCGGCGAGACGAACCGTGCGCTTGTCGCGGTTCTTCGACGTGGCCTTGTCGAGCCGGCCCTTGCGCCGGGCTTCCTCGTCACGTGCCGCTGCGAGCGCGAACTCGAGCCATTCGAGGTGACGAGCCACGGCCGCCGTCGGGCTCATCGGCTTCGGACTATCGGTGGCCATAGGGTCTCCTTTGGGATCGATCGGACGCAGGGATCATAGCCGCGCGCGGTCGCCCGCGGACCGGATCTGGTTGGTCCGCCGACCCTGTTAACAAAGCCTTAACACCGTACGAACCGCCTGTTGAGCGCGCGCCCGGATCCTTCGACTGGGAAAAGGCCACACAACCCGCGTCCGAGCGCGGCAATCAGGAACGCCGCGCCCCAACGCGGCCACGACGAATGTCGCCCCGAGCGCGGACATGAGGAGAACTCCTAGTGACGATACCGACGTCAAAGCGTCTTGGTGCGCTCGCCTTCGCGGCCGCCATCGTGTTCGGCGCCTGCACCAGCACCGGCGCATCCCCCAGCGCCCCGGCCGCCGCGAGCCAGGCCCCAGCCGCCACCACGAGTGGGTCCACGGCGCCAAGCGCCGGTGCGATGACCGGACCGGAGCCGGCAACCTCGGCGATCACCCTGCAGGGCGCCGGGGCGACGTTCCCAACCCCTCTCTACTCGAAGTGGTTCGAGGATTACGGCGCGAAGTATTCGAACGTCAAGATCGACTACCAGTCGATCGGCTCCGGCGGCGGCATCAAGGGGATCACCGAGCAGACCGTCGATTTCGGTGCCTCTGACGCGGCGATGAAGGACACGGAAATCGCAGCCCTTCCGGCCGGAACGAAGGTCCTCCACGTGCCGACGGCCCTCGGCGCGGTCGTCGTGATCTTCAACCTCCAGGGCGTGACCGACCTGAACCTCGACGCCGCGAACGTCGCCGGGATCTTCCTCGGCACGATCAAGAAATGGGACGACCCGGCGATCGCCGCCAACAACGCCGGGGCGACGCTACCCGACACGGCCATCCTCGTCGTCCATCGCTCCGATGGCTCCGGCACGACGAATGCCTTCACGACATACCTCGACACCGTCAGCCCCGAGTGGCACACGGGCGTCGGCAAGGGCAAGGAAGTCAAGTGGCCCGTCGGTGTCGGTGCCCAGGGCAACGATGGCGTCGCCACCGGCGTGAAGCAGACCGATGGCGCAGTCGGTTACGCCGAGCTCCAGTACGCCGTCCAGGCGAACCTGCCATCGGCCAAGATCAAGAATGCGGATGGCCAGTTCGTCGCCGGTTCGACCGACGGCGTGACGGCCGCCGCCGAGACCGCCGCGGCCGACTTCCCGGCCGACTTCCGGGCGAATCCGATCATCAACGGCAAGGGCGCAACGGCCTACCCGATCGCCTCGTACACCTACCTGCTCGTCTACCAGGACCAGAAGGACGCCGACAAGGGCAAGACGCTCGTGGCCTTCATGTATTGGGCCCTGACCGACGGCCAGGCCGAGGAGAATGCCCTCGGCTACGCTCCGCTCCCGAAGCCGGTCCAGGACAAGGCGATTGCCGAGCTCCACACCTTCACCACGGGCGGATCGCCGATCTGGCCCTGACAGTCCCCTCCTCCAGGAAGCGCCGCGGAGCTCGGACCGCGGCGCTTCCGCATACTCCGCGTCCGCGTCGGGTCCGCTGACGCGAAAGGCGGCCACTCTCCGAGCGCATCCGAGGCATCAATGACAACCGTTCAACTCCCAGGTCGCTCGCTTGAAGGCGGGTCGGGTGGCGCCGCCGACCGGCTGTTCCGCAATGGGACGCGCGTCGCCGGGAGCTTCCTCGTCATCGCCCTGATTGCCATCGGCGTGATGCTCTGGCTCAGCTCGAGCCAGGCGTTCGGGACGTTCGGGCTCGGCTTCGTCACCGGCCTCACCTGGGATCCGGTGGCCTCGATCTACGGGGCACTGCCCTACGTCGTCGGGACGATCCTGACCTCGCTGATCGCGGTGATCGTCGCCGCGCCGATCGGCGTCCTGACCGCGATCTTCCTGGCGGAGCTGGCACCCCGCCGACTGTCGATCCCGTTGACCTTCATGATCGAGCTGCTGGCGGCGATCCCCAGCGTCGTCTTCGGGCTCTGGGGCGTCTTCGTCCTCGGCCCGTTCCTCGGCCACACCGTCGAAGCGTGGGCCGTCGAGCATCTCGGCTGGATCCCGATCTTCGCCGGGCCGGCGTACGGGATCGGCCTGTTCACCGCCGGCATCATCCTCGCGATCATGATCGTCCCGACGATCGTCTCGATCTCGCGAGAGGTCATCAGCTCGGTCCCCGCCAGCCAGCGCGAGGCAATGGCCGCGCTCGGCGCGACTCGCTGGGAGATCGTCACGAAGGCCGTCCTGCCGTACGCGCGATCCGGGATCGTCGGCGCGATCATCCTGGGCCTGGGACGGGCGCTCGGCGAGACCATGGCCGTCACGATGGTGATCGGCAACGGCCAGGACATCCCCCATGGCCTGTTCGACCAGGCGCAGACCATCGCCTCGAAGATCGCCACGACCTTCAATGAAGCCTCGGTCGGGATCCAGACCTCGAGCCTGATCGCCCTCGGATTCATCCTGCTCGTCATCACCATCGCGCTGAATGTGGTCGCCAGGTTGCTGGTCTGGCGCGTTGCCGGCCCGCCGGGGGCCCGCTGACGATGGCCGTCATTGCGCCGACCATCAAGCCCGCCATTGCGACGCGGCTGCTGCGCTCGCGGTCCGACCGGCGCCGCGCCGTCTTCGACCGGACGATGCGGACGATCGCCCTGCTGGCCGCCCTCGTCTGCGTCGTCCCGCTCGGTGCTGTCATCCTGTTCGTTGCGATCAACGGTGCACCGGCGCTCAACCTCGATCTCCTGACGAAGGCGCCAAAGGCCCTCGGGACGGGCGGCGGCGCTGCCAGCGCGATCCTCGGGTCGCTCCAGATGATCCCGCTGGCCGCGTTGATGGCCATCCCCATCGGCATTGCGGCGGCCATCTACGTCGCCGAATTCAGCGGCACCCGGAGCGCCAGGATCGTGAGGTTCGCGGCGGACGTCCTCGTCGGGATCCCCTCGATCCTCATCGGGATCTTCGTCTTCACGATGCTCGTGCTGCCGTTCCACCAGTTCAACGCCTTCGCCGGCAGCGTCGCCCTTGCCCTGCTGATGATCCCGGTGATCATGCGGACCAGCGAGGAGATCCTCCGGCTGGTCCCCGGCAGCCTCCGCGAGGCATCGCTTGCGCTCGGTATCCCGATGTGGCGGACCGTCCTGTCCGTGGTCCTGCGAACAGGCCTCGGCGGGATCCTCACCGGGGTCATGCTGGCGGTCGCCAGGGCATTCGGTGAGACGGCGCCGCTGCTGTTCACGGCTCTCGGGAGCCGGCTGGTCAACGTCGGCAATTTCAGCAAGCCGATGGATTCGCTGCCGCTGTTCGTCTACACCAATGCCCGAGCGCCGTTCACCGTCCTCAACCAGCAGGCGTGGGGAGCGGCCCTGCTCCTGCTGCTCATCGTCCTGACGATCAACATCGCGGTCCGCGCCCGGTCGTTCCGCCGGAACGTTTCCTAGAGGTTCACTATGGTGACAACCATGACCGAGTCCCCAACCACACCTGCCGAGCCACCGCAGCCGGTGCCGCCCGTCGACGGCCCCGCGATCCGCCCCACCGTGCCACCGCCGGCCCGGGCTATCCCGGAAGAGGGCGCCGCGGCCGCCGGCTCGATCGAGGTCACGGGCCTGAACGTCTTCTACGGCGCCTTCCAGGCGATCCGTGACATCAGCCTGACGATTCGGCCGAACGCAGTCACCGCGATCATCGGACCGTCCGGCTGCGGCAAGAGCACGTTCCTGCGGACGCTCAACCGGATGCACGAGCTGACCCCGACGGCCCGGGTCGAGGGCAGCATCCGGCTCGACGGGACGGACATCATGGCGCCCGATGTCGACCCGGTCCAGCTGCGGCGCGTCGTCGGGATGGTCTTCCAGCGGCCGAACCCCTTTCCGACCATGTCGATCCAGGACAACGTCGTCGCCGGCCTGCGGCTGACCGGCCGCCACTCGCAGGCGGAGCTCGACGAGGTGACGGAGCGCTCGCTCCGCCGGGCGGCGTTGTGGGACGAGGTCAAGGACAAGCTCAAGGCCAACGGCACCTCGCTGTCCGGCGGCCAGCAGCAGCGGCTGTGCATCGCCCGGGCACTGGCGGTCGATCCCGAGGTGATCCTCATGGACGAGCCGGCCTCGGCCCTCGACCCGGTCGCGACCCTCCGGATCGAGCAGCTGATGGCCGAACTGCGCCAGAGCTATACCATCGTCATCGTCACCCACAACATGCAGCAGGCAGCGCGGGTCAGCGACGAGACGGCGTTCTTCACGATGGGCGAGGAACGTGCCGGCTACCTGGTCGAGACGGGCAGGACGATCGACATCTTCACGAACCCGAAGAACCAGCTGACGGAGGATTACGTTTCGGGCCGGTTCGGTTGACGGCGGAGGACCAGCGATGAACGAGAACGAGCGACCGACGCCAACCCATGAGGCCCTGACCCGTCAGATTTCGCAGATCATGGATCAGGCCGAATCCGAGCTGATCAATGTCGTCGATGCGGTGCCCGCGGTCGCCGAGATCCACCCGCCGCGGCCCGGCCTCGACTCCGAGATGGCGGAGATCAAGAACAGCGTCCTGCGAATGGGTTCGCTCGTCGAGGACGCGATCCGGGCGGCGATCGTGGCGCTCGTCGAGCACGATTCGGGCGCGGCGACGGCCGTCATCGTCAACGATCGCCGGATCAACGAGATGCAGCGGGACATCTCGACCCTCATTACCCGCACGATCGCGACCCAGTCGCCGGTCGCCCGCGACCTGCGCTTCCTGCTGTCGCTCGACCACGTCTCGTATGAGCTCGAGCGAATGGGCGACCATGCGGGCTCGGTCGCCAAGCAGGTTCGCAAGCTGGCCCCGGAGCCGCCGCTCAAGCGCTACGTCGACGTGCCGGCGATGGGCGAGCTCGCCGCCCAGCTCGTCAACGGGGTCCTCCGCGCGCTGGTCGACGTCGACCAGCAGCAGGCCCGCGAGGTTGCGGCACGCGACGATGAGATCGATGCGCTCTATCACCAGACGTTCAGCGAGGTCGTCGACCTGATGCGGGCGGATCCCGGCAACGTCGAACGCGGGACCCGGATCCTCTTCGCGGCCCACTACATCGAGCGGATCGGCGACCGGGTCACGAACATCGCCGAGGACGTCGTCTTCCTCGCCTCGGGCGAGATCGAGGACCTCAACCCGTGACTGCGGCTGAACGACCCATTCGAGTGCTGTTCGTATGCACCGGCAACTCCGCCCGAAGCCTGATGGGCGAGGCGCTCCTTCGACATTCCGGCGG
>DATHGS010000015.1:0-8058 GCA_035490155.1 Candidatus Methylomirabilota bacterium
CGGTCGGTCAGAACAGCGACATGGAGCGTTCGATCGCCGTCTCGGCCGAGACGGTGGGATCGGTCGGGCTGTACTCGTCGGTCGTGACGACCGGGCCGGGTGGCAGGACGCGGATCCACCACCACGGCGAGTGCGAGACGAGCATCTTCATACTGGCCGGGCGAGCGAAGTACACGTGGGGCCCGACCGGGCTCGAGGACTCGATGGAGGCCGGCGAAGGCGACTTCGTCTATATCCCGTCCGGCGAGGTCCACGTCGAGGAGAACGTCTCGGCGACGGAGCCGCTCGTCGTGGTCCTGACGCGCAACTGCCCGGGCTCGGTCGTTCACTACCTCGACGAGGGGTGAAGGCGACCGAGTTCGAACCGCTCGCCGACGTGTTGCGTCGGAATGGCCTCGCCGGCGTGCTCGAGGAACCATTCCCGAACGACGGCTGGTCAGGTGCGTCGCTGAGTCTCCTGCGTCGGGGCGACGGCGACCGCTTCGTCCTCAAGCGCGATTCGCTGGCCCGCGACTGGATCGCCCAGGCGACCGACGACGGGCCGATCCTCCGCGAGGCCTGGTTCGCGGCGCACGGCCCGTCGCTCCCCTCCCCGATCCGGGCGCCGTATCTCGGGGCCGGTGTCGACGGCGACGAGTTCGGGATCCTCATGCCCGACCTGACCGGCGTCCTCTTCGACTGGGACGCGCCGATCTCCGTCGAAGATCTCGATCGCATCCTCGGCGGCCTCGCGGAGTTTCATGGTTACCCGTGGTCGCTACCGGGCGTGCTCGAGTCCGGGCCGTGGTGTCCCATCCCGGAGCGGCTGACCCTGATCTGTCGGGCATCACTCGAGCGGCCCGGAGCGGCACGCGACGCGGTCGGCGAGCGGATCCTCCCGGGTTGGGACGCATTCGACCGGCGCGTGCCGTCTGAAATCCGTGAGCTGATCCACTCGCTCGGGGAGGATCCTCGGCCGCTCGTCGATGCGCTGGCGACGATGCCTTCGACCCTCATCCACGGGGATCTCAAGCTCGCCAACGTCGGGATCGAGCCAGGCGGCACGATCGATCTCGTCGACTGGCAGATGGTCACGGTCGCACCGGTCGCGGTCGAGCTGGGCTGGTTCCTTGTGTCGAACGTGGCGTCGCTGCCATTTCCCCCTGATGACGTTTTAACTCGCTACCACGCTGCCACGGTGAACCAGGGGGTAGCCGGGGAGCTGACGGTCGCCGCGTGGCAGGCGCAGATCGATGCCGCGATCCTCGTCGGGCTGCTCCTGCGCGGTTGGCGAAAGGGCGCCGACGCGGAAGCCGGGCTCACGCTCGCCTCGGGCGTCTCCGCCGACGTCGATCTCGCGTGGTGGTGCGAACGAGCTCTCGTCGCGGCCGGACGAATCCTCTGAGCCCGCATCGGGCGGCGATACTCGTACGGCGAGTACATGGGACCGGTCCCGTGGCTCCGCTGCAGCAGATACTCGTGGCACGTTTGGAAGTGACCGTTTCGGAGCGGAATCCCTCGATCTCGGTGCCGTGAGCGTGGGTCGGGCGGTCAATCGGGTCCCATAGACTCGTGGGGCGAGTATTCGCCCGGGCCGGCCCGTAAAGCGGCGCGAGATCGGAGCTCAGCTGGGCGCAGCCAGGTCGCGCCGCGGGAAGACCGCGAGAGCCCAGGCGATCGCCGCCACGCCGACCGCGGAGAGAATCGCCAGGTTGCCCGCCTCGACGTTCCCCTCGAGCACCTGCTTCGCGTCGAAGTAGTGGAACACCGAGTAGCGCTGGAGACCCTGCGCGTCCGGCCAGAGGCTGCCGAGGACCTCGAGGAAGTACGACACGACGGTGAAGCCGACCGTGAGCCCGATGGCCGGCGTCAGCCGGTCGAAGGTGACCGAGGCCGCGAGGCCGACAGACCCGATCGCGCCGAAGAGCAGGACCGCGTTCAGCCAGAAGAGCGGCAGCCGGGCCGGCACGAGCTCGCCGGCGACGCCGGCGATCGCCGCTCCGACCGTCGCCCCGACGATCGACGCCGCGACGGCGATGCCGACGAACCCGAATACCGCGACCAGTAGCGTCACGTAGACCGTCTGTCGGGAGAGGGGTCGGGCGAGGAGGACTTCGAGCGTGCCACGCTGCCGCTCGCCCGCGACCGCACTCGTCGCGAAGCCCGCGGCGAAGATCGAGTTGAGGATGAGCGAGATTGGGTGGATCGCGCCGAGGGCCAGCGCACCGGACAGGCTGAAGATGTCTCCCCCACCGAACTGCATCAGCTGCTTCGGGATCAAGCCTGAGTCGATGATCGACCTGAATGTCTGGCCGAACGTGCCGTAGACGATCGGGAGGAGCGCGCTCCAGATCGCCAGCCCAACGCAGACGACCACGAGCTTGAGCCGCTGCGAGCGCCACGTATGAGCGAGCAGCGCCCGGTTCACGCCGGGACCTCCTCGGCGTCGCGGTACAGCTCGAGGAAGGCCTCCTCGAGGTGGGCCGGCTCGATCGTCAGGTCGGCGATCGGGGCACCCGCGATGGCGGCAAGGAACTCCTGCATGTCGCCCGCCAGCTGGCACGTCAGCCGGCCGTCGGTCACGATCAGGCCCGAGACACCGGCCACGCCCGTGAGGTCCGGAGCAGGTCCGGTCAGCCGCATCTCCACGTTGCGCTTGCGGCGGGCGAGGAGCGCCTCGACATCCTCGACCGCGACGAGGCGGCCGCGCCGGACGATCGCGACCCGATCGCAGACCCGCTCGACCTCGGACAGGACGTGAGACGAGAAGAAGATCGTCCGACCGGCCGAACGGAGGTCCTCGAGGATCCCATAGAAGGCCCGCTGCATGAGCGGGTCGAGGCCCTCGGTCGGCTCGTCGAGGATCGCCAGCTCGGGATCGTGCTGGAGCGCCTGGACGATCCCGATCTTCTGGCGCATCCCGCGCGAGTAGTCGCGGACGAGCCGGCGCAACGTCTCGGGCGGCAGCTCGAGGCGCTCGCACAGCTCGGCCCGGCGGCTCGGTGGCCGGCCAGTCAGGGCGACGAGATAGTCGAGCAGACGTTCGCCGGTCAGGCTGTCGTAGAGGGCGATGCCGCCTGGCAGGTAGCCGATCCGGCGGCGGATCTCGACGCTGTCGCGGACCGCGTCGAGGCCCAACACCGTTGCGGAGCCGGACGTCGGGTGAAGGAAGCCGAGGAGCAGCCGGATCGCGGTCGACTTGCCGGCGCCGTTCGGCCCGAGGAAGCCGAAGATCTCGCCCTCTGTGACCTCGATCGAGAGATCCTCGAGCGCGCGCACCACGATCGACGCGCCGTGGCCGGGCGGCCGGATCGGCAACCGGCTGCGGCCGTACACCTTGGTCAACCCGGCCGTCGCGATCGCGCTCATGTCGGAAAGCGTAGCGCCCGCGGGAACGGGTGTGAGGACCGGCGGGCCTCTGGGGCGGCCCGCCGGTCCTGGGTGTTCGGCGGGCCGCCAGTGCAGTGGCCCCGCCTCGGGGGGATCAGCTCCCGACGACGAACTCGTCGACGGCTACCGGCCGGCCGCTGCCGATGACCTTGATGGTCAGAGTGTGCTGGCCGGCCGCGGCCAGGACCTTGTGGAACAGCGTTGCCCGCGCCCGGAACGACGAGCGGCGGAGATCGACGGTCGCCACCGCCACGCCGTCGACGAGGATTCGGGCTCGACCGCGGGTCGGACCCACCGGACCGATCCACGAGACGGATCGCCCAGTGAACGTCAGCGTTGCGGTCGCCCCGTCACGGACGGAGTACTTGACCTGGCCGCCGCTGTAGGAGCCGAAGCGGGCCGGCGACCAGCCGCCGGCGTAGGCGATGGCCGGGGCCGATTGACCGATGTGGATGGCCGCCACCGCCGTCGAGCCCGGGGTTGTGGGCGCGGGTGCCGTTGTCGGCGCGGGCGCCGTCGGGGGCGCCGAAGGTGTCGCCGCGTAGATCGCCATCAGCTTGTTGACGTAGTAGCGCGAGAAGCTCGACCAGAGAGCGTGGTTCGTCTCGCCTGATCCTGTCAGCCACCAGTGGGCGACGTTCGGCCACGTGTCGAGCCAGTGGTAAAGGGCCGTCACCTTGCCGCGCGCAACGCGCTCCTGGTTGGCCGGCGTCTGCGGTGCGGTCGAACTGCCGATGTAGAGCCTGGCCCAGGCCGGCCAGTTGGACGGCATGATCTGGTACTTGCCGTAGGCGCCGGTGATCGAGTTGCGGGCCGTGTAATTGCCGCCCGATTCGATCTCGCCGAGCGCGTACAGGAATCGGTCGATTCCGGGCGGGGCGGTCGCCGAGGTCGCCGTCGTCGGGATGATCGTGAGGATGAGTGCCGCCGTGAGGATGGCGACGGAGACCGCACGACGGCGGCCGGCCGATTCTGGCAATGGAGCTCCTTCCCGCCGAACGGCGCGGTGAGCGCGCCGAGAGCTGGAACGCAGGGGGGGCCGGGGAGCTCCGGTGGGCTGCCGAACGCGATGAGCGCGTTCGCCGGCTCGGGCTATCCGGCGACGTCTTCGGTTCTGCCGCGCGACCCCCGCCCCGCGGCGGCACCTGGGGGATAGGGACCAAGGATACGGGCCTTGTCTATACCCCCCGGCCAGCTGACCCGCAATCGCGGTCCGGACGTCGCGTCGCCCCTCCTCGAAGGTGGTCGACCGGTCAGTCCGCCAAGGCGGCCAGAAACCGGGCCGTCCGATCGAGTGCGTCCTCGAGAACCGGCCGAAGCGTGTGACCAAGGCGCGGGTACGTCACGAGCTCCGCATGGCGGAGAAGCGGCACGGCTGCCCGGAGCAGGTCGATCCTGGCAAATGGGTCCGCTTCGCCGGATAACAGCAGGACGGGACAGTGGATCGCCGGCCAGTGGCTCGTCCGGTCGACGGCCCGATCCGGCGAGCCCGGCGCATGGAGGGGGTAGCTGAACAGGACGAGGGCGGCATAGTCGGTGTCGGGTTCGGCCGCCGCAAGGCTGGCCACGCGACCGCCGTACGACTGCCCACCGACGGCGATCCGCGTCCCGTCCGGGCCCGGCCGGTCGGGAACGATCGCCCGCAACGCAATGACGGCCGCCTCGGCCTTCTTGAGCGGCAGATCGATGGCCTGCGCGTCGATTCCTCGCCGTCGGAGGCCCTCGACATGGGGCGCCATACTGGCTGCGGAACCACTTGCGCCGTGGCCGACGAAGAACCGGATGCCCATCGCTCACAAGGGTAGCCGGGATCGCCACCGCCGCACCGCCGACGTGGCCCGAACGGATGCGACCCGCTGGTCCCCTCGAGCCATGGCAGGTGGCGCGTCGACGCACCATCGTTGGCGGCTCATACGAGGTCATCCATGCTGGTCACGGCGACGATCCATCGCCGCACCCTGGTGGTGCTGCCGCTCCTGGCTGCCCTCGTCGGTTCGTTGCTCGGGCCGGCTGCGGCGATGGCCGACGGTGGGACGACGCTGACGCCGATCGATCCATCGACTGCGACCACGTTCTTCGGCCGTGGCTGGGGGCACGGCGTCGGGATGTCGCAGTACGGTGCGCGCGGTCGGGCCCTCGCCGGTCAGACCTCGACCGAGATCCTGGGCCATTACTACGCGGAAACCACGCTCGGGACGACCAATCCGGCCAGGCAGATCCGGGTCCTCGTCCTGACCGGGTACGCCGCCACCGCCGCAAGGAAGGCCATCTTCTTCGGTCGGCGCGGCAGCTGGACGGTCGACGGAATCGCCAGGACCTTCCCAGCCGACGCTCGGCTGAGCCTGTGGCCGACAGCGCTCGGCTCCACGACGTGGAACCTGAAGGTGACCTCTTCGACTGGCGCGGTCCTTCATCGCGCGACCGTCCGGGGCGCGCTGGCGATGCGCCCGGCGGCAGCGGCGACTCGCCTCCAGGTCTATTCGCGACCTTCCTCGTACGACCTCTACCGGGGCGTCGTGCGGATCTATCTCGGAACGACAGCCCGGGTGGTCAACGAGGTCGGTCTCGATCTATACCTTCGCGGCGTCGTCCCGGCCGAGATGCCGGCGACCTGGCCGACCGAGGCGCTCAAGGCCCAGGCGATCGCCGCCCGGTCATATGCCGCCCGACGGCTCCGGCCGGGCATCTCGAACTATGACGTCGTCGACGACACGCGAGCCCAGGTCTACCTCGGCGTCCGAGGCGAGACGCGCGCCACGAATGTCGCGATCGCGGCGACCGCCGGGATCGTCCTGAGGAGTGGCACCTCGATCGCGAACGCCCTGTTCCATTCGACGGGCGGCGGTGCCACCGAGAACAACGAGAACGTGTTCGTCGCCGCATCCGGAGCGATCGTGGCCGGACCGGTCAGCTATCTCCGCGGCTCGTCGGATCGGGCACTCGACGGGACGTCCTACGACGCGGCCGCTCCGTTCGCGACGTGGCAGACGGCCCCATACACCGGCGACCAGCTGTCGGCCATCTTCGCCAACGACGCCCGGACCAGCGTCGGGGCGCTGACGGCGCTCGACCTGTCGAACCGAGGAGTATCCGGGCGACTGATCCGGGTCACTCTCGTCGGGGCCCTCGGGTCGAAGACCGTGTCGGGCGACGTCTTCCGGTCGGTTTTCAACGCGTGGCGGCCGGCGACCGACCCGCAACTGCGCTCGAGCCTCTTCGACACGCAGCCGGTCCCGTAGGAGCGGCGGGGCCGCGCGTCAGCTCCGGGGCCCGTCCACATTGCTCTCCGCGATCCAGGCTGGCCCGGCCAGCGAGCCATCCGCTATCGTCGCAACGTGATTGCCGATCTGCCACGTTGCCCCTGGGCCGCTTTTGATGGCTCGCGGCCCGACGAGTTGATGACCCGCTACCACGACGAGGAATGGGGCGTCGCCGTGCACGACGACGTCGAGCTGTTCGAGCGGCTCGCCCTGGAGTCGTTCCAGGCTGGGCTGTCGTGGTCGACGATCCTCCGCAAGCGAGAGGCGTTCCGGCGCGCATTCGCCGGGTTCAATCCGGTCGTCGTCGCTGCCTTCGGTCCGGCCGACCGAGACCGATTGATGGCCGACGCCGGGATCGTCCGCAACCGGGCCAAGATCGACGCGACGATCCGCAACGCCGCGGCGACCCTGCGGCTGGCCGACGAATTCGGCACCTTCGATGCATATCTCGCCGAGATGGTGCCGGGGCCGCCTTCACGGTTGCCGGCGGAGGCCACCATGGCCGATCTCCCGGCCACCACACCCGTGTCGGACCGCCTGTCGGCGGACCTTCGCCGGCGTGGGTTTGGCTTCGTCGGCTCGACCATCGTCTACGCGATGATGCAGAGCGTCGGGCTGGTCGACGACCACCTGCCCGGCTGCTTTCGCTATCGCGGGTGAGGCGATATCGAATGGTGGGCGGTCGGCGGGAAGTTCGCCCCTGCTGGCGATGCCGTTGATTGCATATCGCGGAGGCCCGGCGGGAAATTCGCCCCCAGTTTGCGATGCCGTGGATTGCATATCGCGGCGGCCCGGCATCGACCTTGTAGGCGGGCGCGCGTCAGCCTCGCCGAGCCTCTCGATGATGCAAAGAACGGCATCGCATCCCGACGTTGATTTCCTGGCGACGCCGAAGCCGTGACACGCTAGCTGACACAGCGAGGTCGCATGCTCGCGCCATGATCATTATCGAATGTGCCTGGTGTGACGGCGAGCTGGCCCTCGAGGCGATCGACGCGGTGAGCGTCGACTGCCCGGATTGCGGGATCGGTCTCGACATCGCTCCGGACGACTCCTTCCAGCTTCCGGCCGCGGCCTGACCGCCCCGCCTTAGCGAGACCCGTCAGCGCGGGTTGAGCTGGGCGTGGCGCAGGGACGCTATCGGGGCGAACACGATCGACAGGCCGGCGACCGCCACGCCCATGGCGACGATCGTCGTGGCGCCGTTCGTGGCGTCGATCAGCAGCCCGCCCGCGAGCATCCCGACGGGCTGGAGCCCGAGCGAAATCGTTCGAGCGGTGCTGCCGATCCGGCCGAGCAGCTCGTCCGGCGAGTGGGCCGTACGCAGCGTCAGGTACGTGATCAGCACGGCCGAATCGGCGATGCCGGCGACGAACCCGAGCGGCAGCAGGAGCTCGAGCCGCCCAGACAAGCCGATCCCGATGAGCAT
>DATHGS010000016.1:0-6657 GCA_035490155.1 Candidatus Methylomirabilota bacterium
CCCGAAGATGTGGTCGACGTGGTTCTCGGTATTGATCAGGTAGCGGATGGGGCCGTGCGACTCGGCCTCCCGACGCATCGCGACGGCCCGGGTCGGTAGCTGCGGGGTGTCGATGACCACGACCCCGTCCGAGGTCGTAACGAAGCTCGGGTTGCAGCCGCGCAGCTTCGTCGTGGTGAAGATGTTCGGCGTGACCGTCTCGAGGTCCATCGGGTCCCCTACTGCGTGGCGGTGAGGCCGCCGTCGATCCCGAGCACCTGGCCGGTGACGAAGGATGCGGCGTCGGAGACGAGGAAGATCGCCGGGCCGACGAGGTCGCGGGTCTCGCCCACCCGGCCGATCGGGATCCGGTTGACGATGCCGGCCTTGAAGGCCGGGTCGCCGAGGAGCGTCGCGACCTGGGGGGTGTCGACGAACGTCGGCATGATCGCGTTGACGCGGATGCCGTGCTTCGCCCACTCGGTCGCCCATTGGCGGGTCAGCGAGCTGATGGCGCCCTTCGCGGCCACGTACGCCGAGTAGCCCGCGTTGATCCCGAGGTTCGCCCGGACCGACGTCAAGTTGAGGACGGCGCCGCCCCGCCCCCGCTCGATCATCGAGCGGACGGCCGGCTGGGTCGCGATCACGGTGCTCCGGACGTTGAGCTCCATGATCCAGTCCCAGTCGGCGCGGGGGTAGGACTCGGCGGGGTTGAGGACCTTGCCGGCGCCACCGCCGACGGCGTTGATCACGATGTCGACATGGCCGAACCGGGCAATCGTCTCCTCGACCGCCCGCTCGCTGTCAGCCTCGCTCGTGGCGTCGGCGGTGATCGCGAGTCCCTCGGATCCGGCGGCCACGACGCGCGCGACCGCGGCCTCGTTGGCCGCCGGCGTGTGGCCCGCGACGGCGACTCTTGCTCCGGCACCGGCCAGCGCCTCCGCCAGCGCCGACCCGATCGCGCCCCCGCCACCCGCGATCAAGGCGACCTTTCCCTCGAGGCTGAAGATGTCGAGCTGGGTCATCGCGCTTCATCGAACTCCGGCTGCGGCGAGGCGCGCTCCCGCGCCGTATGATCGATTATCGAGAATAGCCACGGCATCGGACCGGGTCAAACCGCGTCGCGAGGCCGTGCCCCGGTCAACGCTGCGATGATGGAAGAGTCATGACCCTGGACCTGAACGGCTTGATCCCTGCCACCGTCCTGCCGATGCACGCCGACGGCTCGATCGACGAGGATTCGCTGCGCTCCTACATCGGCTGGGTGGTCGGCCAAGGTCCGGTTGCGCTGGCAATCAACGTCGACACCGGCGAGGGTCCCCATCTCACCCACGACGAGAAGATCCGGGTCCTCCGGATCGTCCGCGACGTGACCGAGCTGCCGATCGTCGCCGGGCTGGCAGGCCCCTCGACCGACGCGGCCGTCCGGCAAGCGAAGGACTTCCGCGAAGCCGGCGCCGATGCGTTGCTCGTCTTCCCGATCCCGGCCTATCTGAGCGAGCCGCTCGACGTCCGCGTCCCGGTCGCCTACCACGAGGCGATCGCCGCCGTCGGTCTGCCGCTCGTACTGTTCCAGCTCCAGCCGGCGCTCGGCGGCGTCAACCTCGAGCCCGACACGCTCCGCGCAATGGCTGGGGTCGACAGGGTGGTCGCGATCAAGGAGGCATCCTTCGACGCGCGCCGCTTCATCGATACCGTCAACGTGCTCGCGGACCTCGACCGTCCGATCACGATGCTGACCGGCAACGACAATTTCATCCTCGAGTCGTTCATCCTCGGGGCGACGGGGGCTCTGATCGGGTTCGGCGCGGTGATGACGCGCGAGCAGGTCGACATGATCGAGGCCTGGAACGACGGCCGGATCGACGACGCACGGGCGCTCGGCAGGAGAGTCCAACGGCTCGCGGACGTCGTATTCGCTCGACCAGTCGGCGACTACCGGGTTCGGCTCAAGGAATGCCTCCGGATCCTCGGCGTGATCGAAGCTGCGCATGTGCGCCGGCCGCTGATGCCGCTCGGTGATGCCGAGCGAGCGCACCTGGCCGACGTCCTCGTCGAGGTCGGCCTGCTCGACCCTGTCACGACAGTCTGATCAGCCCGGGCGTCCCTCGATCAAACCGCGAGGCGCCGGAGCCGCATCCTCGCCGCACCGATAGAGAACGTTTGCTTTATCCTGCTCGACGTCGGCAATCCGTCGCGTCGGAGAAGGAGTCGTCCGTGGCCGTGGAACCCGCAGACGTCCTGATCATCGGTGCCGGCGCGTCAGGCGGTGTCGTCGGTCTGCGTCTCGCGCAGGCCGGCTTCAAGGTCATCTGCCTCGAGCAGGGCGAGTGGCTCGATCGGGCGGATTACCCGGGCAACAAGCTCGACTGGGAGCTGAAGGCCCGCAAGGACTGGGCCACGAGCCCGAACGTCCGCGGCCTGGCCCAGGACTATCCGATCGTCGAGGATGACACCCCGGTTTCCCCGCTGATGTACAACGCGGTGGGCGGCTCCACGATCATCTTCGCGGGCGCCTGGCCGCGTGCCCTGCCGTCCGACTTCCGCGTTCGATCGCTCGACGGTGTGGCCGACGATTGGCCGATCGACTACTTCGAGCTCCTGCCCTACTTCTACCGGACCGATCGCCAGTTCGGCGTGTCGGGACTCCCGGGCGACCCGGCCTACCCGCCCGACGCCGAGGACGCGCCGATGCCACCGCTCCCGATCGGGGCGGCGGGGATGAAGGTCGCTCGCGGGATGACCAAGCTCGGTTGGCACTGGTGGCCGGAGTTCAACTCGATCAACTCGACCGCGTACGACGGCCGGCGGCCGTGCGTTCAGCGGAGCACGTGCCAGTCGGGCTGCAACGAGGGCGCGAAGGCCTCGACCGACCTGACCCACTGGCCGAAGGCGATCGGACTCGGCGCGAAGCTGATCACCGGCGCGCGTGTCCGGGGGATCGAGACCGATCCCCAGGGCCTCGCGACCGGCGCGACCTGGATCGACGGCGAGGGCGGAGAGCACTTCCAGCCGGCGCGCGTGGTCGTCCTCGCCGCGAACGCGATCGGGACGCCGCGCCTCCTGCTCCTGTCGGCCAGTGGCCGGCAGCCGGACGGGCTCGCGAACTCGTCCGGCCTCGTTGGGAAGCGCCTGATGATGCACCCGTTCGCGAATGTCGCCGGTCTGTTCGAGGAGCCGCTCACGAGCTGGGCGGGCCAGTTCGGCGACCTGATCGAGTCTCTCGAGTTCTACGAGACCGACGAGAAGCGCGGATTCGTCCGTGGCGCGCGCTGGGGCCTGGCGCCCACGGGTGGCCCGATCAACGCGGCTCTTCCGAGCCGGGCGGGCGAGCAGGCCTGGGGCTCCGAACACCACACCCATGTGAAGACCCACCTCGGCCATGGCGCGAACTGGGGCCTGTTCGCCGAGGATCTCCCGGACGAGGCCAACCAGGTTCGCCTGT
Organism: Candidatus Methylomirabilota bacterium; assembly: GCA_035490155.1. Classification (GTDB taxonomy): domain Bacteria; phylum Chloroflexota; class Limnocylindria; order Limnocylindrales; family CSP1-4; genus CF-46. The sequence goes on from DATHGS010000016.1 coordinate 3,425, forward strand.
CGTCGGCCGTCACCGACTCGTCCGGCATCGCCGCACCCGAGATCCACTACACGATGGCCGACAACGCCCGCAGGATGCTCGACTTCCACATCGAACGTGCCAGGGAGTCGCTCGATGCGGCCGGTGCCTACAAGATCGAGGTCGATCGGCTCATGCGCTACTCCGGCTGGCACCTGCTCGGGACGGCGCGGATGGGCGACGATCCGAAGACCTCCGTCCTCGATCGCTGGAACCGGACGCACGACGTCCCCAACCTGTACGTCGTCGACGGCTCGTGCTTCGTGACGTCGTCCGGCGTTAACCCGACGTCGACGATCGTCTCGATCGCCCTGCGCGCTGCGGACCACATGATCGAGACCCGCTTCGAGCAGCAGGTGCCGGGGTGAGCGCGCGATCCGCGGAGCCGGCGGGCGCGACCGACTCGCTCAGCTCGTTCGATCCGGCCGAGCGGGCGACCCTGCTCGCCATGGCCGACCACTTGATCCCCGCAGCCCACGGCATGCCATCGGCGGCCGAGGTCGTCACCGACTTGCGACTGCGGTTCGTCCTGACCGCCCGGCCCGACCTCATCGAGCCGATCCGGGTCGCACTTCGCGCGGAGCTGGGAGACGACCCGCGGGCGCGCCTCGATGCGCTTGGACGCGACGATCCAGCGGCGCTCGGTGCCCTGCAGCTCGCGATCGTCGCCGGGTACTACACGGACAGGCAGGTCCGGGAGCTGATCGGCTACCCCGGGCAGGAGGCGCTGACGGTCCGCTCCTGGGAGCTGCCGGCGTATCTCGAGGAGGGCCTCATCGACGCGGTGCTCGCTCGCGGCCCGCTGTGGCGCGACCCTGCGACCGGCACGCGCGCGGTCGTGAGCGATGCGCCACGGACGTATGCGGAACGGTTCGCCGCAACCAGGGAAGGAGCATCCGATGGCCACGACGGCGCCTGACACGACGACGGGCGGCGACGGTTCGGCCAGCGCCGGCTGGCTCGATCCGTTCCTCGCCGAGTGGAACCCCGGCACCGGGGAGCCGCGCGAGACCCGGGAGCCCGCGACCGGCCGGCCGCTGCTCACCTTGACGCAGTCGACCCCGGACGACGTGGCGCGGGCGGCAGCCGCCGCGGCGGCCGCCCAGCCCACCTGGGCAGACACGAGCTACGACCAGCGCGCGGCGATCCTCCGCCGCGCGGCGGAGATCTACGAGGCCCACCGGCCGGAATTCGGGACGTGGACCCAGCGCGAGACCGGCGCGGTCCACGGGAAGATGCATCACGAGCAGAACTTCGCGGCTGGCGAGCTCAACGCCGCCGCCACGATGCCGTTCCAGCCGTACGGCCAGCTCGTCCCGAGCGTCGTTCCGGGCCGGCTCTCGATGCTCCGTCGCGTCCCGGCCGGGGTGATCGGCGCGATCACGCCCTGGAACTCGCCCTCCGTCCTCGGGATGCGGGTGGTCGCGCCCGCGCTCGCGGTCGGGAACGCCGTGATCCTGAAGCCCGACCCGCAGACGCCGGTCTGCGGCGGGGCGGTGTTCGCGGCGATCTTCCGCGAAGCCGGCCTGCCCGACGGCCTGCTCCAGATCGTCGTCGGCGGCGCGGAGACGGGCGAGGCGATCGTCACCGATCCAAACGTGAACCGCGTGTCCTTCACGGGATCGACCGGCGCCGGACGGCGCGTCGGCCAGCTCGCCGGCGGCTTGCTCAAGCGGGTCTCGCTCGAGCTGGGCGGGAACAACGCCTTCGTCGTCCTCGACGACGCCGATCTCGAGGCTGCCGCCTCCGCGGGCGCGTTCGCGTCGTTCCAGTTCCAGGGCCAGGTCTGCTTCGCGACCGGGCGACACATCGTCCACAGCAGCATCGCTGCCGACTACGTCGACCTGCTCAAGGAGAAGGCCGAGCGGCTCCGGCTCGGGGACCCGTACCGCCAGGAGGTCGATCTCGGCCCGATCGTCAACCAGAAGCAACTCGAGCGGGTCGACGGTATCGTCCGACGCTCTGTCGCGAGCGGCGCCCGGATCGTAACGGGTGCCACGTACGACGGCTTGTTCTACCGGCCCACCGTCCTGACCAACGTCACCGCGGACCAGGCGGCTTGGCGCGAGGAGATCTTCGGCCCGGTTGCGCCGGTGGTCGTGTTCGACACCGACGACGAGGCACTGGCCCTTGCGAACGACAGCGAGTACGGGCTAACGGGCGCCGTCTACTCGCACTCGATCTCGCGCGGCCTCGCGTTGGCCCAACGGATGAAGTCCGGGATGGTCCACGTGAACGACCAGACCGTGAACGACGAGGCGACGATCCCGTTCGGCGGGATGGGCGCTTCCGGGAACGGCGCACGCTTCGGCGGGGCGGCGAACTGGGACGAGTTCACCGAATGGCAGTGGGTCACCGTGCGGGACGACCCGCGGTCCTACCCGTATCCGTACTGAGCGGACACACACCACCCGATGGCATCGATCACCGAGGTCGCGCGCCTCGCCGGCGTGTCGGCAGCGACCGCGTCGCGCGTCGTCTCGTCGTCCGACTACCCGGTCAGCGCCGCGACGCGCGAACGCGTCCTCGAGGCCGCCCGGACACTGGACTACGTCCCGAACGCCCTCGCTCGAGGGCTGCTCAAGAGCCGCGTGCCGGTCGTCGCGGTCATCGTCCACGACATCACGGACCCCTATTTCGCGGAGGTGGTTCGCGGCGTGGAGGACGGTGCGTCGACCGCGGGCTTCCTCGTGATCACCTGCAGCTCGGAGCGAGACGCCGAGCGCGAGCGTTCGTATGTCCGCCTGGTCCGCTCGATCCGCGCGGCGGCGGTGGTGTTCGCGGGCAGCGGTCTCGACGACCCCGGGCTCACGGAGGAGGTCGACAGGCACGTCACGGCAATGCGGGCCGATGGCGCGGCCATCGTCCACCTGTCGCCGCATGCGCTCGGCGAGCCCGAGGTCAGCGTCGACAACGCCGCTGGTATCGCCGGGATGGTCGCCGCCCTCGCCGGGCTCGGCCATCGGCGGATCGCATTCCTCGCCGGCCCGCGGTCGCTGTTCGTCGCACGCGAGCGACTGGCGGGCTACCGCCGCGGCCTCGAGGCGGCCGGGATCGCCTTCGAGGAGCGGCTTGTCGTGCGGACCACGTTCGATCGCGAGGGCGGCGCGCTCGGCGTGGACACGCTCACTCGGGGTGAGGTGACGTTCACCGCGATCTGCTGCGCGAACGACCTCCTCGCGCTCGGCGCGCTGGGGCGGCTGGCGGAGCTCGGC
>DATHGS010000017.1:0-3558 GCA_035490155.1 Candidatus Methylomirabilota bacterium
TCGGCGCGGCAATGCCCATCCGAACATCGTGCCGTACGAGACCTTCGCGACGGCGGACGGCGAGGTCGCGATCGCAATCGGAAGTGATCGGCAGTGGCCGCGGTTCTGCAGGGCCGTTGGCCTCGGCGGCCTGGCGAAGGACCCGCGGTTCACCACCAACGGCAAGCGGGTCGACGACCGGGTGGCGCTGCGGTCGATCCTCGCCGAGCGCTTCCTGACGAAATCGTCGGCGGACTGGCTTGCCCGGTTCGAGGCCGCGGACGTTCCCGCGAGCGTCATCAACGACATCGTGGCGGCCTTCGCGACGGCCCAGGTGCGGGCGCTCGGGACGAAGGTCAAGGTGACCCATCCGGCGTACGGTCGGACGTTCCAGGTGGGCCCACCGTTCTCGTTATCGGTCACGCCGACGACGAAGCCGACGGCGCCGCCACTCCTCGGCGAGCAGACCGACGAGATCCTCCGCGAGCTCGGGTACGACGAGGCGGCGGTCGACCGCCTCAGGGCGGGCGGGATCGTCTGAGCGACCGCCCGGCGCGGGGCGTCAGAGCTCCTGGCGGCGGAATGCGATCCAGGCAACGCCGACGAGAACCCCGATGAGGACGACCGACGCGATCGTCGGGCCGAGGACGTCGACGCCGGGCTGACCGAGGGCCAGGCCGCGGGCCGGCGCGCCGAGGCCGGTCGGCAGATAGCGTCCGATCGCCGGGACGATGCCGAGGATCCCGAGGACGATGAACGCAGCGACGCCCAGGCCGGCGGCGGCAAGCGCCGACCGGGTCAGTGTGCTGCCGACGAACGTGATCGCGGCGTAGGCAACGAGGGCGAGCCACTGGAGGATCGCCCCGGCCGCGAACCCAGCGAGGGGCAGTGGCTCGAACAGCACGAATGTGTAGAACCACGCTCCCGCTGCGGCGATCGCCGTCGAGACGCCGAGGGTCGTAGCTATCGCGACGAGCTTGGCCACGAGGAACGCGCCGCGACTCGCGGGTTTGGTCAGGATCAGCGCCGCTGTACCGCGCTCCTTCTCCGTGGCAACCGAGCCCATGGCCAGCAGGACCGCGATCAGCGCCCCGAATTGCCCGAGGTTCTTCGCGAGCTGGTCGTACGCGTCCGCGGCAGTCGGTGTCGGGAGGACGATCTGGAACTGGTCGCCACCGACCGCCTTGATGATCTCCGGCGTGAATCGGGCGAGGAGCGGCGACGACAGGCCGACGAGCAGGAAGACAGTCGCGACGACCGGCAGTCGCGTCGTCCGCCACTGCTCGAGCAGCTCCTTCCGCAGGAGCACGGTGAACCCCGTCATCGATCGGAGACCTCTCGCGGCCGGATGAACCCGCGGCCGTCAAGATCGTCTGCCGTCGCCGGGCCGACCAGCTCGAGGAAGACGTCCTCCAGCGTCTGGCGCGCTCGCTCGAACGAGTCGAGGGCGACACCCGCCGCGACGACGAGGGGAAGGATTCCGGCCGCGGCTGCGACCGGGTCCGAGACCGTGACGCGAACGAGATCGTCACCGGCAGCGACGTCGGTCGTCCAGGGTGCGGCCCGCAGCCGATCGACCAGGCTGGCGACCGTCGCGCCCTGCCCGGGCGCGGGCGCGAGCCGGTAGATGGGGCGGGCATGCGCGGCGAGCAGCTCCTCGAGCGGGCCTTCCGTGACCAGCCGCCCCCGGTCGAGGATCGCGACGCGGTCGCAGATCCGCTCGACATCCGCGAGCAGGTGGGTCGAGAAGACGACCGTCGCCTCGCCTCGCAGACCGGCGATGAGCTCGAGGAGATCGCGCCGCCCCTCCGGATCGAGCGAGCTGACGGGCTCATCGAGGATGAGGATCTCGGGCCGGTGGAGGAGGGCCTGGGCGATCCCAAGCCGCTGTCTCATCCCACCCGAATAGCCGCCGATCCGGCGCCGGGCCGCGGCGGTCAGGCCGGTTCGGGCAAGCATCTCGTCGACACGCGATCGAAGCTCCGACCCCGCCAGGCCATGGAGCCGGCCGACGAGCTCGAGCAGCTCGCGCCCGGTCATCCAGCCGTAGAACCGCGGGTCCTGGTCGAGGTAGCCGAGCCGGCGGCGGAGCTCCGGCTCGTCCAGGCCGACCTCGATACCCGCGACGAATGCGTTGCCAGCTGTCGGTCGAGCGAGCCCCGTCAGGATCCGGATCGTCGTGGTCTTGCCCGCGCCATTCGGGCCGAGCAGGCCGAAAACCGAGCCTCGCGGAACGACGAGGTCGAGCCGATCGAGGGCAAGGATCGAGCCGAATCGCTTCGTTAACCCGCTGGTTTCGATCGCCGCGGCCGTCATCGCCGCCGAGGCCATCGGGCTCGTGACCGGCGTCGTCACGCTTCCTCCCGCCCGGCAATGAAGTACAGGATCGGGCCGAGGATGTTGACGAAGACGATGACGACCGCCCACACGAGCTTGCTCCCGCCGCGTACCCGTCGCTCGTCTCGTTCGAGGTCGACGAGGGCGGCGATCATGAGCCCGAGCTGGATGACGACGATCGGGATGAGCAGGGCGATGATCTGTTCTGGTTTGAGCGGCGCCATGCCCCAGAGGGTAGTCGCGAACGCGTGCGTCGATGCACGATTCCCACCCGGGTGGGCCGATCGGCCCTGCTAGACTCGGCCGCGCCGCACGCACCGCGGCCCATCACCTCCAACCGACCCTCCGGAGGGACCCGATGACCGACGACCGAGAGCGCTGGGCGCTGATCCTTGGAGCCTCGAGCGGGATGGGCGAGGCGACCGCGCTGGCGCTCGCGGCCAGGGGCTACAGGATCGTCGGGATCCATCTCGACTTCCGGGCCGCACTCGCCCACGTCGACGAGGTCAAGGCGGGCATCGCAGCGGCCGGCAGCGAGGCGCTTTACATCAACATGAACGCTGCCGACGACGAGAAGCGCGCGTCCGCCATCAAGACGATCCGGGCCCGTTTCGACGAGAGCAGGGGAGCCGGCCGTCATCCGTATCTCCGGGTCGTCATGCATTCGCTCGCCTTCGGCTCCCTCGTCCCGTTCATCGCCGACGACCCGAAGGACGCGGTCGATCGCAAGAAGATGGAGATGACCCAGGACGTCATGGGCAACAGCCTCGTCTACTGGGTCCAGGACCTCTACCACGCGGGCTTCCTGGAGCGGGGCTCGAAGATCTATGCGATGACGTCCGAGGGGACAACCCGGGTCGTGCCGTCATACGGCGTCGTCTCGGGCGCGAAGGCCGCCCTCGAAGCGCACGTTCGCCAGCTGGCGATGGAGTTCGCGCGGCGTGACACCGGGATCGCCGTCAACTCGATCCGGGCGGGTGTGACGGACACGCCGGCCCTGCGCAAGATCCCCGAGGCCGCCCGGATGGTCGAGGTCACCCTCGCCCGAAATCCCCACGGCCGGCTGACGACCACACAGGATGTCGCCGAGGCGATCGCCAGCCTGTCGGAGACGGATTCGGACTGGATCAGCGGCAACGTCATCGGCGTAGACGGCGGCGAATTCGTCAGCGGTTGAGGAATCGTTGGCCCAACCGGTTGAGGGCGCCATGAGTGGCCGGGTTATCGTGGTTGGGTCGGTCA
>DATHGS010000018.1:0-3359 GCA_035490155.1 Candidatus Methylomirabilota bacterium
GAAGCCATACGCAGCGCAGAACTGTGCCGTGTCGGCCAGGGCGGGGTCGCAGGGGAAGAGCTCGAACGGGTGGCCGAGGCCGCTCAGGGCAACCTCGAGGCGATCTCGATCGATGTCGCTGGTCATCTCCGAACAGTAACGGAGCCGCGGCCTTCCCGGTGCGGGCTGCGCTCGACAGTCGACGCACCTCGGGTGGAGAATCCAATCGATCGCTCGCTCACGCCGACCGTCGCCCCTCGCGATCGCACGGGAGGACAGTTCCCATGGCCAATTCACGCACGTCGCTCGTGCCCCGCGTCGGTCGCGCCATTCTCGTCGTCGCGGTTGCGTCGGCCCTGGCCGCCGCCCCGGTCGCCTCGTCGACGCCGGTCGGTGCCGTTTCCTCGGCGCCGGTGAGCGATGGCGCAGTGACCACGGCCGCGGCCTTCACGCTGACGCTGACACCGTTCAAGAGTGGCTTCGCGAGCCCGGTCTTCATGACGAGCGCCCACGACGGGTCAGGCCGCCTGTTCGTCGCCGAGCAGGGCGGACGGGTCAAGGTGATCAGTCGCGACGGAACGGTCCTCCCCACGCCGCTCCTTGACCTTTCCGCCCGGGTATCGAAAGGCACCGAACAGGGACTTCTCGGTCTCGCCTTTCACCCGAACTTCAGGACGAACGGCAAGTTCTACGTCGACTTCACCAACCTCGCCGGTGACACGGTCATCAATGAGTACCGCCTGTCGCCGCCGAGCTCGAATCGAGTCACCCTCCCCGGGCGGCGGATCCTCAAGATCGACCAGCCGTACGTCAACCACAACGGCGGCGATATCGCCTTCGGCCCGGATGGCTTCCTCTACATCGGCATGGGCGATGGCGGTTCGGCGGGCGATCCTGGAAATCGCGCCCAGAGCCGCAACACATTTCTCGGCAAGATCCTTCGAATCAACATCAACGGCCACACGGCGACCCGTGGCTACCTCATCCCGTCCTCCAATCCCTACGTCGGGCGAGCCGGTCGGGACGAGATCTGGTCGTACGGGCTGCGCAATCCGTGGCGGTTCTCGATCGATCCCGCGACCGGCGCGCTCTGGATCGGCGACGTCGGCCAGAACCGGTTCGAGGAAGTCGACCGCTCGCTGCGGGGGATCTACAAGGTCGGCGGACGCGGCCGCAACTACGGTTGGCGCGTCCTCGAGGGTCGTCACTGCTTCATCCCGGCGACGGGCTGCTCGCGAATCGGCAAGACGATGCCCCTGATCGAGTACGCCCACGACAACCCGAACACCACCGACGACAACTGTGCGGTGACCGGCGGCTACGTCTACCGCGGAAACGCCTACCCGCTGCTGCGCGGGCAATACGTCTACGGCGACTTCTGCTCCGGCCGGATCTGGACGATCAGCGCGGGCGCGTCACCGCTGGTGAAGCCGACGCTCCGCCTCGACACGTCACTCGCGATCAGCTCGTTCGCGCTCAGCGGCGGGGGCGAGTTGTTCGTGCTCAGCCTGGACGGTGGTATCTACCGGGTCGGCGCGACCCCGTAAGGGCGCGAGCCGTTCGCCGTTCGGGCGACGGTTGCCTAGCGGTACCGGTAAAGCGGCCTGCTCAGGTTGGCTGCCCGGTCGCGAGCCCGGACCACGATCACGAAGTGGGCCGAATGTGGGATGCGCAGGGCGTATGAGGTCGACGCGCGGGCGTTCGCAAGGATCCTGACGATCCCGTTTCGCTTCAGGACGATCTTGTACGAGGCGACGCCGGAGCCGACGTCCTTCCCCGCATAGCGGATGATCCAGGCGTGGGCGGTGTAGGACCAGGCCACTGTCAGCTTGGTCATCGTCGGTCGGACCTGATCCACGAGAACGTTCGTCGACGCGATCAGGCTCTGGGCGCCCGTCCCGTTACGCAACTGGACCCGGATCGTCCGGCGAACAACCGTGGGACCGGTCGGCAGCGTCCATGGTGTCGCGGCTGCGATGGGCTGCCAGGCGCTCCACGCACTCGTCCCGTTGGCGATGCGCATCTCGGTCGCCGGGGCCGCATTGTCGGTCCACGTCAACCGCACCGACACGCTCCGTGTGTTGGTCGGGGACGGAACGACCGCGAGTCGCGTGACGGTCGGCGCCCCGAAGACGTTGCCGATCGCCGTCCAGTACTCCGGCCGCCCTGTCGAGTAGCCGAGGGCCCACAGCCCTGCCCCGGCGAGCTGACGCTGGAGGACCACCCGCATCTTCGTCTCGAGGTTGGCCTGCGAGTCGTAGAAGCTCTGCCAGAAAACGCCGCTTACCAGGCGGACGAGTCGGGTGCCCTCCTCGAGCGGTACGTAGTCCTGGGTGACGAACGTCGCCGCCGCGGCCATGGTCGCGAGATCCTGGAAGAAGAACGCGTCGCCATCGCCAACGGTGATATCGGTGCGGCGAGGAGAGCCGACGCTCCCATCGACGGTCGGCCAGCTCCGGCCGTACAGCGGCAGCCCGAGGATCACCCGATTGAGTGGCGCACCGTACTGGACATAGAGGTTGAGCGACGCGTTCAGCGACAGGCTCGTGCCGGTTCGCGACAGGGGATCGATGACGCCGGGCGCCGAACCGGCCGTGCGGTACGCGTAGCCCATGAGGAAGGCCCGATCGGCGCCGGCCGCGATCGCCTGGGCTGCCATCTTCGCCCCCGACACGTTGGCGTTCGTGGCGACCGTCAGCAAGGCAGTCGGATTCGTTGCGCGGAGCCTCGTCCGAAGCGCACCCGCGGTTGTCGCGTACGCCGGGAATTGGGCGCCCGAGATGAGCTCCACGTCGAGATCGGCTCCGTCGAGGCCACGCGCCGCGACGAATGCGGCAGCTTCGGAGATCAACGTCAGCTGGGCCGTTGGATTCGAGAAAAAGCTGGTGTTCTTTGTGAGGCCGAAGCTGGTGAACGAGACCAGGACGCGGACACCGGCGGCATGCGCCGCAGCCACAAAGGCCGTCGTCGCACTCGCGTTGATCGCCCGATAGCCCGGCGCATCCGAGACGAGATGACCGGCGGCGTCCCAGCCGACCGAGAAGAGGACGATCGAGCTGACCTTCGTGAGGTCGACGTCGGCGAACGTGGCCGCGTTCATCTCCCAGTACGGGAGGTAGCCGACGACCTCGGCCGACAGGTGATGTGTCGCGGCCGCTGGGACGACCTTGGCAGCGGCCGCGGGGGCCGGCGCGAGCGTTCGGGCCATGGTCGCGGTGGGCGCGACTATCTGCGAGCCCACGGACAGGATGGCGGCGAGAAGGACCGCTGCCCGGCGCACGGATGAGCGGCGCCTCGGCGGCTGTGACGGTTGGGTGATCCCCACGGCACAAGGATGCCCTCTCGGGACGATCTTTGCCAGCCCCCCGTATGGACCGGTC
>DATHGS010000019.1:0-4193 GCA_035490155.1 Candidatus Methylomirabilota bacterium
TCATTCGATGGTCTCCTCGAGTCGCGCCAAGGCGGCTACGTCAATTGCACGCGCAACGATGTTACCGCCATTCGGCGACGTACCCGTCAGGCGAGCTCCGCCGGGGTGACCCGCAGGGCCAGCATCGATCCGTCTCGTTCCACCTCGACGCCGATCGGTCGCCCGACAACCTCGCCGACCATCAACCGCTGGAGATCGCCCACGCCCTCGATCGGTCGCCCGTCGAGCTCGACGATGACATCGCCGGCTCGGACACCGCCGGCCGCGGCCGGGCTGCCATCCAACAGCTGGACGACCTCGAGACCGCGTCGCCTACCGAGCCGCTCGGCAAGGGCCGGTCGCAGCGGCCGGGTTCCGCCGACCACTCCGAGGAATGCCCGCCGGACGCGGCCGTCCCGCATCAGGGCGCCGATGATCGTCTGCGTCGCGCTGTTGATCGGTACGGCCAATCCGAGCCCGATCCCGGCGACGGCCGTATTGATCCCTACGACACGCCCCCGACCGTCGGCGAGCGCGCCGCCGGAGTTGCCGGGGTTCAGGGCGGCGTCGGTCTGAATCACGTTCTCGACGAGCCTGCTGGCTCGACCGTCACGTGCGGCGAGTGATCGACCGAGGGCGCTCACCACGCCGGCCGTCACGCTCCCGGCAAATCCCAGCGGATTGCCGATCGCCACGACGAGCTGGCCGACTCTCAGCCGGTCGGCGTCACCGAGCGGCGCCGCGGCAAGGTCCGACCCAGCCGCCCGGATGACGGCAAGATCCGACAGCGGATCCCGCCCGATCACCTCGAACGGGTAGTCGGTCCCGTCGACGAACGTGGCCGTGCCCCCGGGTGCGCCGGCGACGACGTGGGCCGACGTCAGGAGGAAGCCGTCAGCCGTGAAGGCCACCCCCGAGCCCGTCCCGCCGCCCCAACCGTCGGTGCGCCGGACCCGCAGGCTGGCGACCGACGGGATGAGCCGCTCGGCAGCCGTGCTGACGGCAAGTGAGTAGGCGTCGAGAAGATCGTCGTCGCCGTCCGCGTTGACGGCGGCCGCCCCGATCGCCTCGTGCTCAGCAATCACGGTTGGCTATGCCTCCCCCGAGGCGTTCGCCTCACCACCGACCGATACGGTCCGCTCGTCCGTCCCGCGGACGACCTTGACCTCGAACGGCATCGGCGTCGTCGCCAGGATGTCCTGGAGCTGATCCGCCTCCGTCACGGCCTGCCCGCCGATCTCGACGATCAGGTCGCCATCGCGGATCCCCGCCCGTGCCGCCGGGCTGTCGTCTTCGACGTCGCGGACGAGGACCCCTTCCCGGGCCGGCAGGCCGACAGACTGACGCAGATGGCTCGCGACGCGGGACGGGGCGACGGCGATCCCCAGCCGCGGTCGGGTGACCGACTCACCGCGGCCAAGGGCCTCGACTCGGCTCCGCAGCGCCGCATCGGCCGGCAGGGCCAGGTAGAAGCCTTCGCCGAGACGGTTGGTGTTGAGCCCGACCAGGCGCCCATCGGCGTCGAGGAGCGGTCCGCCGGAGGATCCCGGCGCGAGCGGCGCGGTGTGCTCGAGACTGCCACCGATCCGCCGGCCACCGGGGCCACGGAACGAGCGCTCGACTGCGCTGACCGTGCCGAACGTTACGCGCGGACCACCACCCGGCGTGGCCGCGGCGGCGAAAACGACCGAACCGATCGCGGGGCCATCACCATCGGCCCAGGTCAGGGCAGGTGCGCCGGCCGTGTCAATTGCGATCACCGCGAGGTCGCCGTCGACGTCGATGCCGGCCAGCCGACCGGCTGCCGAGCGACCGTCGGCAAACGTGACGGTGACTTCGTCGCCGCGGACGTTGTGGGCGTTCGTGAGGATCTGGCCATCGGCGACGACGACGCCGGATCCGCGAAGACGCGAACCGATGCCGACGACTGACGGAGCGATCGAGCCGGCGAGGCCGGTGATGGACTTGGAGAGCTCATCGAGAGCTGACATGCGGGAGACTCCTCTGGGCGGATGCCTCTCGACACCGCTCCTGATGTGCTGGTTGGTTGTCACTTGCGACTTGCAACATACTACGGACATGAATGTCGTGCAACCGCGGAGTTGGCCTACCATGGAATACGTGAGCGAAACCGCCCAACCTTATCCGCCGGCGACACGGACACCGCTCGAGGCGGCCCTCGATCGGGTCGGCGACCGCTGGAGCCTACTCCTCGTCGACGCCCTGCTCGTGAGTGGCCGGCGATTCGGCGAGTTGCGCGAGGAGCTCCCGGGCCTCGCGCCGAACATCCTGACCGATCGTCTCCGGCGCCTCGAGCGGGAGGGGATCATCGTCGCGACGCCTTACTCGACCCGCCCGCCCCGGATGGAGTACGCCCTGACGGGCGACGGTCGCGACCTGGCCTCGACCCTCCGGCTCCTGGCCGATTGGGGAGCTCGTCGCGATGCGCACGGTGAGCCGCTCCGTCACGACCGCTGCGGCACGGCCGTCGAGGCTCGCTGGTATTGCCCGACCTGCGCGCTCGCCGTCAGCGACGCCGAGACCGGCGACCAGGAGAGGCGGCTGCTCTGAGGCGTGTCGGGCGCCGCCCAGCGCCGCAGGCAGGTTCGATCAGACCGCTGACCAGGTCCTACTTGCCGACGAGCGTCAGTCCGTCGACCCGAGAGTAGTGCGAGTAATAGGTCGTCCGGTGAATGACCTTGCCACCCTGGTAGACCGTGACGGTCCGCCAGACGTCCTTGCCGGCCACCGGGTATTCGACCCGCTTTGTCGCTCCCCTCGGAAGCGATGAGGTGTACTGGATGCGATCCGACGGCGGCCGGACGTTCTTGATCGTCGGATTTCCGATGACAACTCGGCGGCCGTTCGGGACGCTGTAGATCTCGAACCGGACGTAACCGCGAACGCCGCTGCGGATCTTGTATCCGCGGATGAGCACCGGGGATGCGGTGTCGTTCGTCCACGACATCGTCTGCTTCGAGCCCCCAGCGCTGATGAAGACCGTTGCGTCGAGCCCGATCGGGTAGCGATCGCTGTAGTAGAAGTGATTGCGCCGGGCCTTCATGTCCATGCCAGCCCGCAGCGCGGCGTTGAACAGGGTCGTCGAGCACGAGCAGATCCCGCCACCGAGGGCGCCCTGCGGCTCGGTCTTGCCATTGATGATCGCCCCGCCGTCACCGTAGCCACCGGCTCGCGTGACCGGCCCGACGGCCTTCCACCAGTCGAAGGTCTCGCCTGGGGCGATGACGTCGCCATTGATGTGCATCGCCGGGATCCAGATGTTCGCGCCGAAATGGTTCCGCTCGCTGATCGGGAAGTAGGTCGTCCAGCTCGAGATCTTGCGCATCTTCGGCTGGGCGACCTTGGCCTCCTCGGTCGTCAGCGATGGCTTGGTCACGATGAGCGTCGGGTCGACCGTCGCATTCGGACCGCCGCCGGCGCGGGTCGCGAGGAGCGACATGATCCGGGTGTGGGTCGCGGCCACATCGAGCTTCCGGCCGTTCCTGCTTGGGGTGACGCCGGTGATGCTGCTGCCGGACACGACGAATGAGGCGTTCGCCGTCGTGCGCGCGACCTTCTTGGCGAGCGAGGCGAGGGCGGTGTCGATCTTGGCCTCGTGGAGGACCGGTCCGAAGCTGCCGTCGGCGCCGGCTCCGAAGGTGATCCACGATCGAACGGTGGCGGCCGAGATCGTCCATGACTCGCTGCCATCGACGATCCTGATATCGAGTGCGATCCGATCGGCCGCGGCCTTTGCGGCGGTCGCCTCGGCCGTCGTGACCTGCGGCTCGACGGTGTCCAGCCGCAGCAGGGCGGAGAGCTCGCCGGGCGCGTCGGCCCTGGTGAGGGCGGCGGCGAGCTGCGCGGTCGGTACGGCCGGATCGGCGGCCCGACCCTCGACGCCCGCGACGACTGCGAAACCGTCCTTCGTGGCGGCGACCGAGGCATCGCTCGGGCGGACGCCGACGGCCGTGGCGTAGTTCTGGATGGCGGTCGCGAGGCGGGCCTGATCGAAGGTCACCCGGGACGGGAGGTCGACGCCGTGGAGCGCGGTTCGGGCGTTCGACAGGATGCGTTCCACGGCGCCCCCGGATCGGCCGACCGCCAGCGCCTCATTGACCATCGCGTCCACGTGCGGTCGTCGGCCGACGTCCGCGTAGTCGATCGACAGCACCCGATCCCCGGTCGAAACGACGGCCGTGCCATCCCCGTAC
>DATHGS010000020.1:0-7956 GCA_035490155.1 Candidatus Methylomirabilota bacterium
GTCGCTGCCTTCCGCGACGATGCCGCGGCGATCGCATCCGCGGCGAGGCCGAGCCTGTCCCCCGGCCGGTCTGTCGCGATCCTCGCCGATGTCCTGCGGCCGCCGAAAAGTTCGCCCAAGCCGCGCGGCCTTGCCGCAGCCGCGCTGGTGTTGGTCGTTGGCACCGGGGTCGCCCTGGCCGTGCTGGCATCCATCCGAAGCTCGGACGACTCGCACATCGCCGTCCGATCGACTCCCAGCAATACCTCCGTCACGGATCCCTCCGCGAAACCGACGAGCGGACCGACCGATTCCGCCAGCCTGTCGCCGCACTCGCCCGTTGGCACGCCGCGTCCGGCAGACCCTGCGTCCGCGGGAGCGCTGCCGGTCCGAGGATCGGGGCAGGAGCTGGGGACCCAGATTCGGATGGCGCCCGGCCCAGATAGCGACCTCTACGTCTCGATTCCCAAACCCCCGGGCTCGGTCCTCGTGACGCAACTCGACTCGGTCGGCCACCCTCGCCCTGGATGGCCGATCGTGGTCAGCCAGACCACCTCCTGTGAGCAGCTGTTGCCGGTCGCCGATGGCTCGGTTCGCCTCCTGTGCACGCTGGAGAATCGCGGAGCGAAAAACCTCGCCGTCGTGCGCGCCTACGCGTTCGGCTCGAAGGGGAGGGCGCTCGCCGGCTGGCCGATCGATCTCGATCGTTACGGCGGGGACGGCTACTTTGCGGCGCGTGTCATCGACGACGAGCTGACTCTCGCGACCTGGAAATCCCTCGGAAACCAGGTCAATGAGGGCCAGCCGACCGGTAACGCATGGATCGCGACGATTGCCGCCGATGGAACCGTACGCGCCGGCGTGAAGGTCCAGTACGGGGGCGATTGTTGCAGCAACGCCTTTGCGCTGGGGCCGGACGGAGTTGCCTATGGGACGATTCGCCACTTCGGGGAGACCGCGTCCGCACCCAGGTCGTCACAGCTCATCGCCGTGAGCTCCGCGGGCGTACCAGCCGGGTTCCCGCTCGCGGTTGCCGGCATCGCCTCTGTGCCTGCCTTCGATGCCGTGGGCCGAATTCATCTGAATGTCAACGACGGGCCTGACCGGTTGACTCGGACGCTCGTCCTCGACACGAAAGGCCAGATGGTCGTCGGCGGCTCGGACCAGCTTGGGTTCAGCGCGACAGATCAGTGCGTCGCGATCGAAGGGTCCTGCGAGGTTCCGGCAGCGCCTCTCGTCGAGGCCGACGGCACGACCTTCGTCGTCGGAGCCTTCTTCAACACCACGATGGTTGCCGGGCTGAGCCCGTCCGGCAAGGAGATGACTGGCTGGCCATATCGTTCCGACGCCGGTCACCAGAGCATTGGCATTTGCCCTGCGGGCGAGGTATGCGAGGGATACGGTTTCGCTGCCCCGACGATGGGTCCGGGCAACGTCCTCTACCTCCTCCACGCGGCGGCGAGCAAGTCGGCCGGGGGGAGCATCGTGGCCGTCGGTCAGGATGGCCGTGTCGTCGCCGGTTGGCCCGTCAGTCTCAAGCGCGCGGGGTCTGAGGTCTGGTCGGCCGTCGTCGGGCCTGACGGCAACGCTTATGCGCTGGCCATCGAGCCTGAGCCGAACAACGGCCATTCGGCGACGATCCTGGCCCTGGCGCCGGATAGCAAGGTCCGATACACGACGACGATCATCGACCCGTAGGGCCTACGCGTTGCTCGACGTGGCCCAGAGGTTGACCCCTCCCTCGACGGCGAAGCGATCGATCTCCGCCAGCTCGGCGGGCGAGAAGGCAAGGTTGTCGAGCGCCTTGAGATTGTCGTCGAGCTGGGCGACCGAGCTGGCGCCGATCAGGGCCGAGGCGATCCGCGGGTCGCGCAGCGTCCAGGCTAGGGCCATCCCCGGCAGCGTCTGCCCGCGCCCGCGTGCGATCTCGCGGAGTGCCCGGGCGTTGGCCAGGTTGGATTCCGACAGCAGGTTCTGGTTGAACGAGCCCTCGCGCGCGGCCCGCGAGTCGGCCGGGACGCCGTCCAGATAGCGGTCCGTCAGGAGCCCCTGCGCCAGCGGCGAGAAGGCGATCGCGCCGATCCGCTCCTCGGCCAGGACATCGAGGAGCTCCTCCTCGATCCAGCGATTGATCATCGAGTAGGACGGCTGGTGGATGAGCAGCGGCGTGCCCAACCCGCGCAGGATCGCCGCCGCCTCGCGAGTGCGCTGCGCGGAATACGACGAGACCCCGACATATAAGGCCTTGCCCTGACGAACGGCCGCATCGAGCGCGCCCATCGTCTCCTCGAGCGGCGTCTCCGGGTCGACCCGATGCGAGTAGAAGATGTCGACGTACTCGAGGCCCAAACGACCGAGGCTCTGGTCCAGGCTGGCCAGGAGGTACTTGCGCGATCCGTGGTCGCCGTAGGGACCGGGCCACATGTCGTAGCCGGCCTTGCTGGAGATGATCAGCTCGTCGCGATGGGCGTGCAGGTCCGAGGCAAGGATCCGTCCGAAGTTCGCCTCCGCCGCGCCGTACGGTGGGCCGTAGTTGTTGGCGAGATCGAAGTGGGTGACGCCACGGTCGAATGCGCGGCGGACGATGGCCCGCTGGTTCGCCAGGGCCCGGTCGTCACCGAAGTTCTGCCAGAGCCCGAGCGAGATCGCCGGCAGTCGAAGGCCGCTCGCGCCCACGCGCCGATAGGGCATCGCCTCGTACCTGTCCGGGGCGGCGACGTACGGCGACGTCATGGTTTCGGCTGCCTCTGCCACCTCAGCCTCCTCCCTGGTTCGTCATCGACCCGGCACGCTCCACGGTCGACGTGGCGGTCTGGCCGGAGAAATCGCCGGCTCGAGGGTCGATCGGTCCCAGCCGCCAAGGTTCGCGCCGGCTTCATAGGTCGATTGGAGGAACTCCTGGACGGCGGCATCCGGTTCGGCGGCGCGGCGCACCGCCTCGTAGGGCAGGAGGAACTCGCCGAGGCGGGTATCGAAGAACGCCTCCTGCGGACGGACCGGCGCGGACCTGTACCCATCGGGCTCGGGATACGCATACGAATAGAACGCTGGACCGTGCACTTCGTCCGACGGCCACCAGCCGACGCTGGCCTCTTCGCGCGAGTAGGCCTCCTCCATCACCCAGGTCGGACAATTGGGCACACCGCCCGGATGGAGCGGCGCGGGCCGGCCCGAGTAGCGCGACGCCGCCAGGTCGAAGCCTCCCCAGAAGAAGTGCACTGGACTCGCCTTTCCGACGAACCCGGACTGGAAGGCCTTCATCACGCGGTCCGCCTGAAGCAATCCGCGCCAGAACATCTCGGCATGACGCGGGTCGTAGGAGGCATGCTGCTCATCGGCGTCGAACGGGATGGCGTCGGCGACCTCGACCGGCCTCGGCCAGATCCGGACGCTGATGCCGATGCCGCGCAGCCCATCCATGAACTCGCGATAGAACCGGGCGACCGACTGGGGCACGAGCGGGATCGTGAACGAGCCACCGACGCTGTCGGTGACGTCCAACCGGTGATCCAGGAAGTCGAAGTCGACCTGGAAGTGCCGGTGCCCGTAGGGGATCGGGGAGGTGGTCAGACCCCGCGAGCTGGCATACAGCGTGACGTGCCACCAGTGGTTGAGCGGCGACGCGAGGGCCATCCGGACCTTTCCGACGATCTGGACCCACATGTGCAGCGTCGAGATGGTCGGGCTCCACTCCCGCCACGGAAGCTCCGGCCACGGCTCATCCGTCCCGGCGATCGTCTCCGACCCGATCATCGATGTGCCTCCGAGACGCGCCGCTCGACCAGCTCGGCGACCCATTCGCGCAGTCGCCCGATATGTTCGTCGTAGTGATCGCCACCGGACTTGCGGATCCACCACGCGGCTTCATCCGTCGGACGATGCAGGAGGGCCCACTCCTGGACCATCCTCGTCCGGCCGGCGTTGGCCTGGATCCACGCGACATCCCACGGCTGGTCCTGCATCGCCGCGAGGAACGCCGCGTTCAGTTCTTCCACGTCGATGTCGTGGCCCTCGTATGTGCTGGCGCTGATCCGCTCGAGCTGGATCTCGGCCTCCGCGAGCCACGTGCCAAGGTGGGCGACGACGTCGCGCACGGTCCAGTCAGGGTCGCGGTAGTAGCCAGGCTCGAGGCATTCCTCGGGCGTCAGTGACCGGACGAGGTCGACGAGCTCGTACCAGCCCTGCCGCTCGGCCTCGAGCTCGGCGGCATACGGATGATCCAGGGGAACGCCGGGGGTCGGTGCCTGCGGGTCGGTCATGGCGCGTCGACGAACTCGCCCTCGAGCGGGAGGCCGGCATCCTCCCAGTCGAGCAGGCCGCCGGAGTAACGCCGGACGTTCCGATATCCGCGCCGGACGAGGTCCCGGTAAAGGGCGACGCTCGACAGGCAGTCGACATGCGAGCAGTAGACGACGACCTCGTCGTCGGGCCGGATTGCCGCATAGAGCTCGTCGGGCGTATCGAAATGGATCGAGCCAGGAATGTGCTTGGCGTCAAACGCCCAGCGGTTCAGCGCCATGATCAGGCGAAAGTCCTCGCCCCGGTCGAGCTTGGCCTTGAGCTCCTCGCGGCCGATCGTCCGAATGGGCTCGGTTCCGAGTGCGGCGTTCCGGTGTGGCTGTTCCACGGTTCTTGTCGGTGTCATGCCGCCTCCCGACCCAGGTCGATCCGCAGCGTCCAGGCACGCAGGGCCTCCACTAACTCGAGGAGCGAGGTGCGCAGGGCAGGATCCGTCAGGTTGCCGTCATCGTCGAAATGCGACGCCGCGGCACCGACGAGGAGCTCGGGCTGCGGCATCACGCACGCCCCGGTGAACACGAACGCTTCGCGCAGTTGCGCCTGGGCGCGTGCCGTCGATCCGTTGCCGGGGCTGGCTCCCACGACGGCCACGGACTTGTCGCGCAGCGGGCTCGTGACACGTGGCCGCGACGCCCAGTCGATGGCGTTCTTCAGGACTCCCGGCACGCCATGGTTGTACTCCGGCGTGGCGACCAGCAGCGCGTCGGCCCGGGCGATTGCCCGCTTGAACGCGACGACCGAGGAAGGCTCGCCGGCGTCCTCGACGTCCTGGTTGTAGAGCGGTAGGTCGTCCAGGTCGAACACGTCGATCAGGGTCCCTGGCGGGGCCAGCTCGCTCGCCGCACGGATCAGGCCCCGGTTGTATGACGCCCGGCGAAGACTGCCGGCGAACCCCAGGATCCTCGTCTGGTCCACGACGGTCACGTCCTTTCTGGTGCGTCCCAGCTTGGCGTCCGTGCGCTCGGCGTCAGTGGAGCTGACGCTGCCAGCCCGGGGGCACGCGGCCGGCCGGGCCTGGAACGGGCTGGTCGAGCGGATGATGTTCCGGCGGAGCCAGGGTCGGTCCGTCGAGATATTGCTCGGTCGTGTAGTCCCAGTACCAGTCCTCGCCCGGCTCGTAGCTCCTGACGACCGGATGTTGGGCATCGGCTGCGTGGTGACTCGCATGCTGCGACGGCGACGAGTCGCAACAGCCGATGTGGCCGCAGGTGGCGCAGCGGCGCAGGTGGAACCACCAGCCCTCGGACTCGAGGCACTCAACGCAGCCCGGGCCGCTCGGCGGTATCTGTGGGTCGAAGTCGTACGGATCGGCCATTGGTCTCCTCTTGGGTGAGAGGTTAGCGGTTCCACGGCCGGCGAGCCGCGGCCGGTCTACAGTCAGGGCGTGCCCGCCTCACGTCGCGCCTTCATCCTGCGCCACACGCGCCTTCGACCGGTCCCGGGGATCGAGGAGATCCGGCTGCATCTCGCCGATGAGGTCCTGCCGCTGTGGCACGCCGTGCAGGTTGAGACGGGCGACCCGGATGCCCCACTGCCGTACTGGGCGTTCGCGTGGGGTGGTGGGCTGGCGATCGCACGCTACCTGCGGGAACACCCGCAGACCGTCGAGGGTCTTCGCGTGTTCGACGTCGGGGCGGGGTCCGGGCTCTGCGCCATTGCGGCACTCCGGTCCGGCGCGTCGGAGGCGACGAGCGCCGACATCGACGAGATCGCGGTCGCCGCGGTCCAGCTCAACGCCCGGGCCAACGGGCGTCGGGTCGCGGTCGTCCGGCGCGACGTGCTCGACGAGGAACCGCCCGACGTCGACGTGATCCTGGCCGGCGACTGCTGGTACGACGCCGGCCTGGCGGAGCGCTTCCTGCCCTGGCTCCGGCGGGCGCGCGACCAGGGGATCCACGTCGTGATCGGCGATCCCGGCCGCCGCTATCTGCCAACCGACGAGTTGCTCGAGCGCGCCGCGTATGACGTCCGAACGACGACCGAGCTGGAGGACCTCGCCCTCAAGAAGGGCCGCGTCTATTCCCTGCGCTCGTGACCGGCGCGTGGCAAGCCTCGTCCCGTAACACCGCGTTCTTGTGAGAACGTTCTCTCACTCCACGAGCGGACTCTGAGCCGCAACGCAAGAGCAAGAGAACGATCTCTTGACGAGCCGTGTTATGGTCTCGTGAGTCGATCGTGAGAACGTTCTCACGACGCGACCCAGGATCCCGGACCGAGCGGGATCGGGCAAGGAACATCCGTCAACCTTCGCGCCGGCTTTGCTGAAGGAGCGTTCGTGGGGATTCCTACGCTCGAGGAAGTTGCCCGGGCCGCCGGTGTCTCGCGCGCGACCGCATCGAGGGTTGTCAACGGCAGCCTCACGGTCGGGATCGAAGCCCGCCAGTCGGTCGAGCGGGCGATCGCCGAGTCCGGGTATGTCCCCAATCGGGCCGCTCGCAGCCTCCGGACACGGCGCAGTGACTCAGTCGGCGTCGTGATCGCCGAGCCGACGGGACGAGTCTTCGGGGACCCGTTCTTCGCGGAGGTCCTGCGCGGCATCAGCGCCGGCCTGGCTGCCCGCCAGCTGCACCTAGTCCTGGTCATGTCGCAGACGCCGGAGGAGGAGCGCTGGGCGGAGGGCTACCTCACCTCCGGTGGCCATGTCGATGGCGTGATCCTGTTCTCACTGCACGGTGACGACCCGCTCCCGGATCACCTCCAGTCGCGCGGCATCCCGGTCGTCGTGGGCGGCGAGCCGCCGGAGCGGGCGCGGGTCAGCTACGTCGACAACGACAACCACGGCGGCGCCGTTGCGGCCGTGAAGCACCTCATCGACCAGGGCCGGACCACGATCGCGACGATCACCGGACCACTGGACATGCCCGCCGGCGTCACTCGGCGGCAGGCGTACCGCGACGCGCTCCGGGCCGCGGGACGGACGCCGGATGAGGATCTCGAGGAGGGTGGCGAGTTCACCCGCGAGGGCGGGCAGCTGGCGATGGAAGCGCTCCTTCGGCGCTGCCCTGATATCGATGCGGTGTTCGCCGCGTCCGACCTCATGGCCGCAGGAGCGCTGTCGGCGCTGTACGCGGCCGGCAGGAGCGTGCCGGAGGACGTCGCAATCGTCGGCTTCGATGACTCGCTCATTGCCCTCTCGACCCAGCCTCCCCTGTCGAGCGTTCGGCAATCGATGGAGGTGATGGGTCGCGAGCTCGTGAGCGTCCTGCTCCAGTCGATCGACGCGCGAGACCACGTGGTCCGCCGTGTCGTCCTCGAAACCAAGCTCATCGTCAGGCAATCGAGTGGAGGGCCGCCGACAGGAAACGACTGAGCGACCGGAGCGCGGCCGATCGTGCGCCGCACCCGAGGGTTCCAGGGACAGGTTTGCGTTCGCAAAGGGATAGGAGGAGCCAGATGCGCAGCAGAAGTCTCACCCGGTTTGCAGCCCTTGTTTCGGTGGTCGCCATCGCGGCCGGAGCATGCGGGGGCTCGACGCCCGCAACCGCGCCACCATCGACCGCCGCCGCGTCGGCCCCGGCGTCGACCGAGGCGGCCTCGCCGTCGGCAGTTGCGTCGACGGCCAAGCCCGGCGCGATCATCAACGTCAACGGCAAGGATCACCAGGTCGTCCGCTGGTTCGTCGGCCTCGGTTCAGGCACGAACCCGGCGCAGATCGCATTCCAGCAGACGGTCGTCAAC
>DATHGS010000021.1:0-2640 GCA_035490155.1 Candidatus Methylomirabilota bacterium
CACGCTACCGCTGAAGCCGCCATCTCGAGCGGTCCAGAAGAACGAGCCGCCAATCGCGCCTGCTGCCTGCTCGGCCCAGATGGCCTCGAACCCCTCCACTCCGTCACGATCCAACCTGCCCTGAAAGGGTTCATATGGCCCAAATCTGACGGGCGCGCAGGCCGGGAAGTCTGTCCTGGTCCGCTCGACCCAGCGTCGTGCCGCGTCGGCAGGAAGGCTCGATGTGGGGACGAACCACTCGAGGTCGATGGCTCGAATCCGGTCTTCGGCGGAGCCTCGCGGCCGCGGCGTGACCCCCGACGGCCATGCGATCCGGTCATCCTGGGGATCGAAGACTGCGCCGTCGCCCTCGCGGGCAAGGTGAACGGCCATGTCCAGCGCCAACGCATGCGTCTCCGCGTCGGATCCGGCCGGCACGTGGACGTCCACCAGCCACCTCGCCCGTGGGACGACACCAGCCAGGTCGTCCGGAAGATCGTCGATATCGACGGCGCTCGGCCCATCGACGTCGATCGTCCTTCCGTCGCTGCCGTCGCCGCCGTCACCGGCGGCGAACACGACCAGGACGTTCGAGCCGGGCTTGAAGGCGCCGACGGTCCGAATCTCGGCACCCGCCGCCTTGGCGAACTCTTCGATCGAGTCTGGCTTCGGTCGCGTGCGCGTCGCGATCGACAGGTCGTAGCTCATGAGGAGCCCGCCCTCAGCCGATGATCTCGAGGTTGGCGAGGCTGGCGAGGACCGTCTTCCGACCGACCGACGCGTCCTTGAACACGACGGTGATCTCCTCGTCGCTACGCGTGAGCTTCGACGTCACGATGATTCCGTCGCCCCAGCGGGCATGGCGGACGCGGTCACCGTCCCGGAACTGGCGCTCGCCCGGGATGATCGGCCGCTGTGGGCGGACCGGCGCCGCTGCCGGACTCTCACCCGGACGTGCGAGCGAGCCCGACGGCGCCCCACCCGCGAATGCCTCGCGTTTTGCCGCGAGGTCCCGGCTCGGCCGGAACGGCTCGCCGGGTAGCGGGGCGCCGGGTCGGCCGCTCCCCTGGCGGAACGCGGCGCCGCCGGTCCGCAGCGGCGTGTTGAAGCGGGTCGATCGGCGCGAGCCGAAGGCAAGATCGAGATCGACGTCGAGCGCGCCCTGGCCGCCGGTCAGGTCGGGCCCGACCATGAGCTCGGCCGGGATCTCGAGCAGGAACCGCGACGGCACTGACGCCTGGCCCATCCCCCAGGTCGCCCGCCGCCAGGCGTGCGACAGGAACAGGCGCTTCTTCGCCCGGGTGATCCCGACGTACGCCAGCCGGCGCTCCTCCTCGAGCTCCTTCTCGTCGTCGAGCGCCCGGCTGTGGGGAAAGAGTCCCTCCTCGAGCCCGGCGATGAAGACGACCGGGAATTCGAGGCCCTTCGCGGCATGGAGCGTGATCAGCGTGACCGCGTCGGCGTCGCCCTCGTACGTGTCCTGGTCGGCGACGAGGGCCGTCTCCTCGAGCAGCCGGTCGAGGGCATCCTCCGGCTCGAGATCGTCGTAGCGGGTCGTCACCGATCGCAGCTCGAGCAGGTTCGCCCAGCGTTCCTCGCCGTCCTCGGAGCCGTCGGCGAGCATCGCCCGGTAGCCCGACGCCTCGAGCACCTCGTCGAGCAGCTCGGGCAGCGGCAGGACGCCGACCCGCGAGCGCAGCCGACGGACGAGGGCCGCGAAGTCGGCCAGCGAGGTGCGCGCCCGCGGCGCGAGTGCCTCGACCTCGCCGCGTCCCGCCCTCTCGATCGCCTCCCAGGTCGACACGTCGTCGCGCCTGGCGACCGCCCGGAGGGCCTCGATCGTCTTGTCGCCGATCGCCCGGGCCGGCACGTTGACGATCCGCTCGAAGCTGACGCTGTCCGTGTCGGAACGGAGGACGCGGAGGTAGGCCAGCGCGTCCTTGACCTCGCGCCGCGCATAGAACCGGGTCCCGCCGACGAGCTGGTAGCGGATGCCGTAGCGGAGGAACGATTCCTCGATCGCCCGGGACTGGGCGTTCATCCGGTACATGACCGCGACGTCGCGGGCACGCATCGGGACGCCGTCGTTGTCATCGTCGTCGGCGCGACGGGTGAGGACAGACCCGCGGCCACCGGTCAGGCCCTCGATCTGGCGGGCGATCCATTCGGCCTCTTCTTCCTCGTTGTAGGCCTCGAACCGCTGGATCGGGCGGCCGCCGGCCTGTTCCGTCCAGAGCTTCTTGTCGGTCCGCTCCGTATTCCGCGAGACGACGGCATGGGCGGCATCGAGGATGAGCTGGGTCGAGCGGTAGTTGCGCTCGAGCTTGACGACCGTCGCGTCCGGGTAGTCGCGCTCGAAGTCGAGGATGTTCCGGATGTTGGCGCCACGCCAGCGGTAGATCGACTGGTCGTCGTCGCCGACCACCGCCAGGTTGCGATGCTTCGCGGCGAGGGCCCGGATCCAGAGGTACTGCGGCCGGTTTGTGTCCTGGTATTCGTCGACGTGGAGGTAGCGCCAGCGATCCTGGTACCGGGCGAGGACGTCCGGTGCCTCGTCGAACAGCCGGACGGCCTCGAGCAGGAGGTCGTCGAAGTCGAGGGCGCCGACCTTCTTCAGGCGCTCGACGTAGCGAACGGCGAGACGGGCAATCACCTTTTCGT
>DATHGS010000022.1:0-7789 GCA_035490155.1 Candidatus Methylomirabilota bacterium
GACCGATGGCTAGCGGAGCGTCGCATTGGTCCTCGGAGGCCCGCTCGTTGGTCCGTCGGGGAGTTCGCGACTCACGTCGTCGTCCGGCGCCCCACACCTGACCGATTCGAACCCGGCCGCCACCCCTGGCGTCGGCAAGACAGGAGGAAGAGCCGCCGATGGTTCCGACGGATCTGCGCTACACGAAGGATCACGAGTGGGTCCGGGTCGACGGTGACGAGGCGACCGTGGGGATCACGGAGTACGCGGCAAGCCAGCTGGGCGACATCGTCTTCGTGGAACTGCCGGATGCAGGCCGCAAGCTCGACCAGCACGCCACGTTCGGCGTTGTCGAATCGGTCAAGGCCGTCAGCGACCTGTTTGCCCCGGTCAGCGGCGAGGTGCTCACGACGAACGATGCCCTGACTGGCGCTCCGGAGCTCGTCAATGGCGAGCCGTACGGCGACGGCTGGATGATCCGGATCCGCCTGGCGGACCCCGCTGAGACAGAAGGCCTGCTCGACGCTTCGGCCTACGACGCGCTGATCGCGGCGGGCTAACCGGCAATGCCGTACGGACCGCACGCCGCCGGAGATCGCGAGCGGATGCTCGAGGCGCTCGGCATCGCCGACGTCGACGCGCTCTTCGACGACATCCCGGTGGCCCTTCGGGCGAGCCGGCTGGACCTGCCGGAACCGCAGCCGGAGCTCGAGCTGGCGGCGCGGCTCCAGGGCCTCGCCGATCGCAACCGGACCGATCTCGCCTCGTTCCTGGGAGCCGGTGTCTATCGCCACTGGACGCCACCCGCCGTCGACCAGCTGCTCTTGCGCGGCGAGTGGTACACCGCCTACACGCCGTACCAGCCGGAGATCAGCCAGGGCACGCTCCAGAGCATCTACGAATATGAGTCGCTCATCGGCGAGCTCATGGACCTCGACGTCGTCTCGGCATCCCACTACGACGGCGCCGCGGCCACGGCCGAAGCGGCCCTGATGACCTGCCGGGCGACTCGTCGCACACGGGTCCTCGTCTCGCGGGCCGTCCATCCCCACTACCGCCAGACCGTGGCCGCGTATTTCGGTGGCGGTCTCGAGGTCGACGAGATCCCGCTGGTCGCCGACGGCGAGTCCGCCGGCACGACCGATCTGGCCGCCCTGGAGCGACTCCTGGCGGATCCGGACCGACCAGTTGCCGGGGTGCTCGCCGGCCACCCGAACTTCTTCGGTCTCCTCGAGCCGATGGCTGAGATCGGCCGGCTTGCTCACGCCGCCGGTGCGCTGTTCGTGGCCGTCGTCGAGCCGGTTTCCCTCGCGGTCCTCGCCCCACCCGGCTCGTACGGCGCCGACATCGCCGCCGGTGAGGGCCAGCCGCTGGGCATCGCCCCGCAGTACGGCGGCCCGTACCTGGGCCTCCTGGCGTCGACCGATGCCCTCGTCCGCCAGATCCCCGGCCGACTCGTCGGGATGACCACCGATGTCGACGGCCGGCGGGCCTTCGTCATGACGCTTCGTGCTCGAGAGCAGGACATCAGGCGCGACAAGGCGGCGAGCAACATCTGCACGAACCAGGCGCTGCTTGCGCTCGCCGCGAGCATCTATATCGCGACGCTCGGGCCACACGGCCTGCGCGACGTCGCCGCCCTGGGGGCCGCTCGAGCCGCCGAGCTCGAGCTCGCCCTCGCCGCCGTCGGGGCGCCGCGCCTTCACCCCGGTCCGTATCTCAACGAGTTCGCCGTCCGGGTCCCGCGCGCCCGCGAGGTCCATCGCCGGCTCCTCGACCGCGGCGTCCTCGCCGGCCTCGACCTTGCCGATATCGAACCCGACGACGAGACCCTCGCCGACGCGCTTCTCGTGTGCGCGACCGAGGTCACCACGAGTGACGAGATCGCCCGGTTCGCCGCTGCCCTCGAGGATGTCCTCGCCGGGCGACCACCGATCGGAGTCGAGTTCGGGGCCGGAGCTGAGCGCTCGGAGCGACCACGGGCCGGCGCCGGGAGCCCCCGATGAGCGTCGTCGGCGAACGCCTCCAGCCGACCCTCTTCGAGCGATCTCGACCCGGTCGCGGCGGCGACAAGATCCCGCATCCACCCAAGGACGCCCTCGACCGCCTGCCGGCCTCGGCCCGTCGCAAGACGCCGCCCGCCCTGCCCGAGATCAACGAGCCGGAGGTCGTCCGTCACTACGTCAACCTGTCGCAGCTGAACTATGCGATCGACACGGGCTTCTACCCGCTCGGCTCGTGCACGATGAAGTTCAACCCGAAGCTGAACGAGTGGGCGGCCCGCCTGCCCGGTTTCGCGACCCTCCACCCGCTCGCGCCGGACGAGGTCGCCCAGGGCACGCTCCAGCTCCTCTGGGAGCTCGAGGGCATCCTCGCCGAGATCAGCGGCATGCAGGCCGTCACCCTCCAGCCGGCCGCCGGCGCGCAGGGCGAGCTGTGCGGCATCCTCATGATCCGGGCCTACCACCGCATCCGCGGCGACACGGAGCGAGACGAGGTCCTTGTCCCGGATTCGTCCCACGGCACCAACCCCGCGACCGCGACGATGGCCGGATTCCGGACGATCACGATCCCATCGGCCGCCGACGGCGGGGTCGATGTCGAGGCGTTCCGGGCCGCGCTCGGGCCGCGCACGGCCGCGGTCATGATCACCAACCCCTCGACCCTCGGCCTGTTCGAGCGACGGATCGGGGACCTTCTCGACGCCGTCCACGAGGCGGGCGCCCTGGCCTACATGGACGGCGCCAACCTCAATGCCATCCTCGGCCGCTTCAAGCCGGGCGAGGCGGGCTTCGACGTCATGCACTTCAACGTCCACAAGACGTTCAGCACGCCGCACGGCGGTGGCGGTCCTGGGGCGGGACCCGTCGGGGTCGGGGACAAGCTCCTGCCGTTCCTGCCGTCCCCGCGGGTGCTCAAGGCCGACGACGGCTCGTTTCGCCTCGAGCGGCCCCACGAGCGCCCGACCTCGATCGGCCGGCTGCGGAGCTTCGTCGGGAATACCGGAGTCCTCGTCCGCGCCTACGCCTACCTTCGGGCTCACGGCGGCTCGGGCCTGCGCCAGGTCAGCGACGACGCGGTCCTGGCGGCGAACTACCTCAAGCACCGGGTCGGAGCCGCCTACCAGATCCCGTACGACCGGCCGTGCAAGCACGAATTCGTGGCATCGGCGGCAGCGATCAAGCACAAGACCGGCGTCCGGACCCTCGACATCGCCAAACGCCTCATCGATCACGGCTTCCACCCGCCGACGATCTATTTCCCGCTCATCGTGGAAGAGGGGATGCTGATCGAGCCGACGGAGACCGAATCGGTCGAGACGCTCGACGCCTTCGCAGACGCCCTGATCGCCATCGCCGCAGAGGCCGAGACCGACCCCGACACGATCCGCTCTGCGCCGCACACCTCGCCGGTACGTCGGCTCGACGAGGCCCTCGCCGCCCGTCACCCGAACCTTAGGTGGCGAGGCATGGTGGGAGCGGAAACTCCTTGCCCCGACTAAGACGGCTGTCGCGGCTGAACGACCGCGCGTGCGTTCCCGCCTGCGCTCCTCGCTCACGCACCTTGAAATGCGCTCGCTCCGGTGCTCGCGGCCGCCTTGCCCTGAACGCCCACACGCGACGATCGCAGACGGGCCGCTACGATCGCGCGTGAACCTGCTGAACCTTTCGGCTTTCGGCGCCGTATCGTATAAGTAAGACAGGCGGGGGACAGCCGAACACGGAGAAGAGACGATCGACGACGCTGCGGGAGGCGCCGCGTCGACGGCCAATCAGAAGATGGACGCGGAGCTGCTGCGCCGTGTCCAGGCCGACGATCTGGACGCCTTCGAAGAGTTCTTCGCTCGCTACCGCAACCCGATCTATCGGACCGCATACGGCCTGACGGGTGACCGGCTGGCCGCGGAAGAGATCCTCCAGGACACGTTTGCGCGCGCCCATCGGCATCGCCACACGTTCCGCCAGGATGTCTCGCCGCTGCCCTGGCTGCACCGCGTCTCACTCAACCTCTGCTATTCGCGCCTTTCGCGGCGGCGACTCGAGACCGGGCCGATCGACGATGCGGCCGAATACGGCCTGCCGGACAACCGGCCCCTGCCGGCCGAACGGGCGGAGCAGGCTGAGCTTCGCCAGATCGTTCGCGAGGGAATCGCCGCCCTGCCGGAGAAGCACCGGAGCGTGGTCGTCCTCTACTACCTCCAGCGCCTGTCACTGCAGGAGACCGCCCAGGTCCTCGGGATCCAGCTCGGCACGGTCAAGTCGCGGCTCCACTACGCCCTCCGTGGCCTGCGGGTCCAGCTCGAGGGCGATCGACGCTTCGGGGGGGCGTATCACGCCCTGCCAGACGACGCGGAGGCCAACGTCACGTGATCGACCTAGGCGGGTCCTGCAATCGTCATCGCCCGTTGCTGGTGGATTTCGTCGATCGCGGCGAGGTCCAGCACGGCACGTCGGCCGCCCTGGCCCATCTCGATCGCTGCGCGCGCTGCCTGGCCGCAATCGAGTCGACGATGCTGACGATCACGGCCCTCCGGCGTCTCGGCGACGCGGCGATCGAGGCAGAACCACGGCCGGACGCCTGGCCCCGCCTGCGGGTCCGCATCGAGGGGTTGCGGCCGCGCCGTCCGAAGGTGATGTCGCCACTCGCGGGGATCGCGATGAGCTTCGCGATCGTCGCCGTGGTCGTCGTCCCATTCCGTTTCGGCGGGGGCACGCTGGACGCGGGCGCCTCCGCGCCGCTCGGCCAATCAGCACCCATCAACCTCGCCGACCGCCGGATCGAGAACGCGTACATTGCCGCGGTTCGCCACGTCTCATCGTCGACCGCCGCCGCCAATGAGGTCGACGACAAATCGACCGCGTTCAATCGCATTTATCCCGACGACATCCGACCGCAGCGGAAGGAGGTGGGCCCGGCCGCGACGACCACACGGCCGTCGGAGGCGAGTTGACACCACCAGATCCCGGTATCCATAGTAGCCGGAGCGCAGAAGTCAAAGGCTCACCGGACGTTCGCGCGACCCCTTCGATTTGACCCATTCCCTGCAGGGCTGACCTGCGGGATGTCGGCGACGATGGGCCCGCCGAGCGACGAACGTGGCGATCTGCGACCGGAAGTGTGCCGCGCACACGCAATGGAGGAGAGTTCATGCTCAAACGTGTTCTAGGCCTGATCGCGACCACCGCGATCGTGTTCGGAGCCTGCACGCCGGCGGCGAGTAGTCCGACGGCATCAGCGCCGGCTGCGTCAGCGCCCGAGGCGTCTGCACCGTCCGGTTCGGAAGCCGCCCCCTCGGCGAGCGGCACGGCGGGCGCCCCCGACCTCTTCGGGACGAAGTACAAGGACGGCCGCAAGCCCGGGACGACCGGTGGGCAGGTCATCTTTGCCGACTGGCAGGAAGCCACCGAGTTCAACCAGTACTACCAGGCGCAGGTCACCGAAGCGAACCTGACCTCGGCCACCCAGGGCGGCCTCGTGACGTCGACCAACGACTTCAAGTACGCGCCCGATCAGGCCGTCGAGATCCCGACGCTCGACAACGGCGGCGTCAAGGTGCCCGGTGACGGCAGCGACGCGATGACCGTGACCTGGAAGCTCCGGCCCGGCCTCGTGTGGTCGGACGGCTCGCCCCTCACCTGCGATGACTACAAGTTCACGCAGGACTGGATCATGGACAAGGGCAATACCGGCCTCTACGCCGGGCGTTCCGGCTACGAGGACGTCACGAAGTTCGACTGCACAGACCCGCAGACGATCGTCCTTCACTTCGGGAAGGTCTACGAGGGCTACATCACGATGTACCCCGTCCCGCTCCCGAAGGCCTACATGTCCAAGTTCACCATCAAGGATGACGTCGCCCACAAGGGCATGGGTGCCAAGGACATGCCGAACGTTCCGGTTTCCGGGCCGTTCAAGTACCAGTCGGTCACCCCGGGTGCGGAGATCCGGCTCGTCCGGAACGACAAGTACACGAACCCGTGGGACGGCAAGCCCGCCAACCTCGACACCCTGATCTTCAAGTGGTATGGCGACGCTGACGCGATGATCGCCGGCTACAAGGGCGGCGAGTTCGACATCGCCAACGACCTGAACGACGCCGACCTGCCGAAGATCGCCGACCAGGGCGATCAGGTGCTGCAGCTCGACTCGCTCACCTACGAGTTCCTTCGCCCGAACTGGAACCCGGACGTCTGTTCGCCGAAGATCACCGATCGTGGCAAGGGCTGCCCGGTCTCCGATCCGGCGATCCGCGAGGCCATCCGCTGGGCGGTCAACAAGGACGAGATCAATACCCGGCTCCTGGGTGGCGCGGCCGCAATCGCGGTCACCAACGTCTCCCCGAACGCGTGGTTCTACAGCGAGCCGCCCGCCTATTCGTTCGACCCGGAGAAGGCCAAGTCGGTCCTCGACGCGGCCGGCTGGGTCCCGGGCGCTGACGGCGTCCGTGCCAAGAACGGCCTGAAGGCCAATATCGAGCTGTGCACCACGACCCGCCAGGTCCGCCAGGACACGCTGGCCCTGGTCTCGTCGTACCTGAAGGCTGTCGGCATCGCGTCGACCGTGAACGCGGTCTCGCCGAACGACATCTTCGCTTCGTACAACGAGGCAACCGCCCAGACGCCGTGCGCGCTCTCGAAGAGCACCTATGACGTCGCCGAGCACGCGTTCTCGGTCCCGCTCGATCCAAACGCGAACTACGCGACCTACCACTCGAGCCAGCTCGAGCCGGACGGCGGCAACGATGGCTACATCAAGGACGCCGACGTGGATCGCATCCTCGAAGGCGTCAAGGACACCGTCGACTTCGCGAAGATCAAGAGCCTCATGGCTGAGTGGCAGCAGGTCTACGTCAACAAGACGATCGAGATCCCGCTGTACTTCCGCAAGGAGGTCTACCTGGTCAACCCGAAGGTCACGAACTTCACCGGCAACCCGACCTCGCAGGGTCCGACGTGGAACACCTACGACTGGTCGATCACCCAGTAAGCCCAGTTCAGTCCTGATCGCGGCCGGCTCCGCCGGCCGCACGACCCGCTCGGGGCGCCTCTTGCGCCCCGAGCGGCACCATACTCGCCACCGGCCGACGCCGAGCGCGTATGCTCACGCGACGACGAACCCCTCGATGCAGCAGGTGGTGGCACCGTGACGAAGTACGTCATTCGGCGGGTTATCCAGGCGATCCCCGTCCTCTTCGGCATCACGATCGTCGTCTACATGATTCTTCTCGCCGCGCCGGGCGGCCCCACCGCGCGGTTCGCCAACAACCCCCGGGTGACGCTCGAGGATCGCGAGCACTTCAAGAAGGCGTGGGGCCTCGACCAGCCGATCCCTGTCCAGTACTGCCGCTGGCTCGGCGCGTGCAATCCCGATGTCGACGAGAAGGTCCTGGGGATCTTTCCATCGCCGGCTGCGCTCATCGGCCCGACTGGCTGGCCGAACATCCTGCCGGAGGCCATCAGCGGCGGCAGCAATGGCGTCCTCCACGGCGACTTCGGCGTCTCCGTCGACAGCGGCGAGCCGGTCGGCCCGCGGATCATTCGAGCCGCCCTCCCGACCTTCATCCTCGTCAGCTTCGCCCTCGTCATCTGGATCGGTATCGCGATCCTGATCGGCGTCTACGCAGCTGTCAGGCGCTACTCGCTCTTCGACCAGGTCGCGACGGTGTTCGCCTACGTCGGCTACGCGATGCCCACGTTCTGGCTCGGCATCATGCTGATCTTCTTCTTCAGCGGACCGGGGCTGAACATCCTGCCCGCCGGCGGCATGACGACCACCCGGATCTCGCCGCCCTTCGGCTCCAACGAATACT
>DATHGS010000023.1:0-3179 GCA_035490155.1 Candidatus Methylomirabilota bacterium
GGCCAGGCCGGGCGGCTCGGGCGAGGTGTTCAGGTCGAAGCGCACGATCGTCGCCGGGTCGACGCCGTAGCGCGCGGCGACCTGCTCGTCGGTGGCCTCCCAGCTGTAGGACGCCGGCTGGGTCGGCGAGACGTACGTGACGGGTGTCGGGCTCATCGGTCTGGGGTGTCGGCGCTGTCGGCCGGGGCCGTCCTGAAACGCGCCTCGACGGCGTTGCGGTGCGCCGTGAGGCCTTCGGCCGTGGCGAGCGTCCGGATGGTGTCCGCGAGCGCCGACAGGCCAGCGCGATCGATCCGCTGGACCTGGCTGTACCGACCGAACGCTTCCACCGACAGCGGCCCGCACGACCGGGCGAGCCCGCCGGTCGGCAGGACGTGATTGGCACCCGTCGCGTAGTCGCCCGCTGATTCGGGTGCCCACGGCCCGACGAACAGGGAGCCGGCACTATCGAGCCGGGCAACAGCGGCCTCGACGTCCTCGACATCGACCGACAGGTGCTCCGGGGCGTATGCATTCGCGAACTCGATCGCGGCGTCGAGGTCGGGGGCGAGGACGATCCGACCATGCTCGCCGAGGGCTCGCTCGAGGATGACCCGACGCTCGAGGGTCGGCAGGAGACGGGCGATCTCGGTCTCGACAGCATCGGCGAGCTCCCGGTCCGTCGTCACCAGGATCGCGGGGGAGTCGGGGCCGTGCTCGGCCTGGGTGACGAGGTCGGCCGCGACGAGGTCCGTGTCGGCCGTCCGGTCGGCGAGGACCATCCCCTCCGACGGACCCGCCGGCAGGTCGATCCCGACGAGCCCGCTGACCTCGATCTTGGCCGCGGTCACCCAGGCATTGCCGGGGCCGACGATCCGATCGACGGGCTCGAAACCCTCGTCGGCCAGCCCGAATGCGAGCGCACCGATCGCCTGGGCACCGCCGGCGACGAGCAGATAGTCGACGTCGAGGATCCCCGCTGCGCCGAGAAGGACCGGGTCGATCCCGCCGCTGGCGTCCGCGGGCGACGCGACGACGATCTCGCGGACACCGGCGACCCGGGCGGGGACGACGGTCATGACGAGCGACGACGGATACGGCGCCGACCCGCCGGGGACGTAGCAGCCGACCCGCCGGAGCGGCGTCCAGCGCCGCTCGATCTCGACGCCGGGCACGATCGTGGTTCGCGTGGTCTCTGGACGCTGCGTCTCGGCGAAGCTGCGAACGTTTGCGATTGCCTGGTCGAGGGCTCGTCGGACTACCCTGGAAAGCCGTTTCGCCGCGGCGGCAAGTTCAGCGTGATCGACGAAGAGGTCGCCGTTCGCGCGGCCACCGCCGTACGCCGTGTTTACGCGTCGAACCGCGGCTGCGCCGCCGACACGAACCTCCTCGAGGATGACTCTGGCGCCATCCCGAATGCGGGCGTCCGGCACGGCACCGCGGCGGACGAGCGAGGCGAGGGCTGTCCTGGTCGCGTCGTCTGTGGCAGCGAGATCGAGACGTGTCAATGCCAGGCGCGCGCCGGGGACCGCGGCCGTGGGAGCGCTCACGGAACGATCTTCTCGATCGGCAGGACGAGGATCCCGGACGCCCCGCCGGCCTTGAGCCGGGGCAGCAGTCCCCAGACGTCGTCCGCGCCGACGACGGAATGGATCGCGATCATCCCCTCGTGTGCCAGCGGGATCACCGACGGCGACTCGAGCCCCGGAAGGAGCCGCTCGAGCTCCGACAGCCTCGCGGCCGGAGCGTTCATCATCAGGTACTTCTTGCCTCGCGCAGCGATGACCGCCCCGAGCATCGTGTCGATCGCCTCGATCGCCGGGCCCAGTTCCAGGCGCGCGGTCGGGTTGGCGACCAGGATGGCCTCGGACTCGAGAACGTCGCCAATCGGTCGGAGGCCGTTCATCACGAGGGTCGATCCGGTCGATACAAGATCGACGATCGCCTCGGCCAGGCCGAGCCTCGGTGCGACCTCGACCGCGCCCGAGATCGGGATGACGTCCACCTGGATGTCTCGCTCGGCGAAGAACCGTCGGGCCGTCGCCGGGTGGGCCGTCGCGACACGCAGGCCGGCGAGCTCCTCGACGGTTTGATAGGGCGCATCGGAGGGGACCGCGGCCGCCAGCCGGCAGCGGCCATAGCCGAGCGACCGGATCCTGGGCAGCTCCGCGCCTGTCTCGGCGAGCAGGTCGATCCCGGTGATCCCGAGATCGGCGACGCCGTCGCCGACGAACTCGATCACGTCGTTCGTCCGGACAAAGAGGATGTCGAGATCGAAGTTCTGGACGCGGGCCACGAGGCTTCGATCATGCTCGTCGAAGACGAGCCCCGCGTCGTGAAGGAGGTGGAGCGTCGGCTCGACCATCCGCCCCTTGTTCGGGATGGCCAGGCGCATCCGGTCTCTCACGTCTCCGTACCGACCTTGTAGGGGATCACCGAGGCGCCGTTTGCCCGGAGCCGGTCGAGCGCCTCGCGATAGCCGCCCTCGCCGTGGTTCAGCCATGACGCGATCCTCGTGATCGTCGCCGTGCTGGCGCCCGTCTGGCGCGAGATCTGGGCGTAATGCATGCCCTCGTCAAGAAGACGGACGACGGCCCAGCGTTGGGCCATGTCGCGGATCTCGGTCAGGGTGCAGAGGTCGCGAAAGAAGCGCTCGGCGGCCTCCCGGCTGTCGAGACGGAGGATTGCGTCGAACAGGGCGCTGGCGTCGTCGGTCTTCCAGTCGTCAGCCATGGTGTCCGTGGCTCCCTATGGCGGCCAATCGCGGCGCAAGATGCGCGCCCGGCATTGCCGCGTCGTCGCTCCGCTGCGTCGTCGCGCCGTCGCGCCCAGCTTCGTCGTGTTAACGTTGTAACGTAGTAGCACGCTAACACGGAGAGACGGCGATTGGCAAGCGAATTCGAGTTCCTGCCGGCGATCGACCTGATGGGCGGTCGCGTCGTCCGGCTCGAACAGGGAGATTTTGATCGGGAGACGTCGTTCTCGACAGATCCGCTGGCCGTCGCCACGACGTTCGCGAGTGGGGGAGCGACGTGGCTGCACGTCGTCGATCTGGACGGAGCGCGGACCGGACAGCCCTCGCACGGCGAAACGGTGCGGACGATCGTTACTGCTCTCGGTGCGACCGTGCGGATCGACCTGGCGGGCGGACTTCGAACCCTCGAGGCGATCGAGGAAGCGGTGGCGGCAGGCGCCGCCCG
>DATHGS010000024.1:0-5836 GCA_035490155.1 Candidatus Methylomirabilota bacterium
TGTCAAGCAGGATGCCGTCGTTCGTGTCCAGAAGGAACCGGACGACACGATCATGACCTGGCCGCACCTCCTGTCGATCGAGTTCCTGGCGGCCGGGATGATGAGCATCCTGCTGCTGCTCATGGGCCTCTTCATCAACGCGCCGCTCGAGGAGCTCGCCAACAGCAACGTCACGCCGGCCGTGGCCAAGGCGCCGTGGTACTTCCTCGGGCTCCAGGAGCTGCTGGCCTACTTCCACCCGACGGTCGCCGGCGTCCTGACCCCGTTGCTAGTGCTCGTCGGAGCGGCCCTCATTCCGTATGTCGACCGCGGGGCGATCCACGTCACCCGGCCGTCCGAGCGCAAGACCGCGGTCGTCCTCTTCACCCTGTTCTGCGGCCTCGGGCTGACCCTGACCTTCGTCGGGATCTTCTTCCGTGGCCCTGGCTACAGCTTCGTCATTCCGTACCTGCCGTTCTTCGAGAACAGCTCGAACGGCCTGCACTTCTCCCTCTGAGCGACTCGAAGGACACGATCAGAGCATGAGCAACTACCACGTCGAACCAATCGACGAGCCGAAGGCCCTGTCGTCGGAGGCGATCAAGTCGCTCCGGACCCATCAGGTCCAGGGCCTGTCGCGTCGCCAGCTGCTCCGCTACTCGATCGGCGGAGCCATGGCCCTCTGGCTGCTCGAGCTGACGGCCGGCACGATCGGCTTCATCTGGCCGAACCTGTCGGGCGGGTTCGGCGGCAAGGTCAAGATCGGGACGTTCGACGACATCAAGCTCCAGAACTCGGCGCTGCCGATCTCGGAGGGCTTCCCGGCCTACCTTCCTGAGGCGCGGGCGTTCGTGATCCTGTTCGATCCCGCACGGCAGGGGTATGTCGCGGGCGACGACGTCAGCGGCGATGGAGCGGCGCTCAACGTCCGGGCTCTCTACCAGCGCTGCCCGCACCTCGGCTGCAAGCCGAACCCATGTATCAAGAACTTCTGGTTCGAGTGCCCGTGCCACGGGTCACGCTATGACCGCCTCGGGATCAAGGCGGCCGGCGCGCAGTACGGGCCTGCTCCGAGGAGCATGGATCGATTCTCGATCTCGGTCGACAGCGGTGGCGTGCTGACGATCGACACCGGCAAGATCACCCTCGGGCCGTTGCCGGTCGCCCTCGGCCAACCCGGGATCATCCCGCCGCGGACGCCCACTGGGTGCCAGTAATGACGGCCGGCCGGTTGCCCCGACCGCAGGGAACACGATGACCGACCAGCCGACGCAACCGCCCGAGCAGCGGCTGCCCGCGACGCGGCCGCCCGACCAGGTCACGGCCGAACGGTTCACTGCCGCCCCGCCGATCAAGGCGATCGACGGCCTGACCCCGGAGCGGGCAGCCGGCATCGTCCGCCAGTCGTCGAGCGCGCGCTGGGTCGGTTTTCTCGCCGTCTGCTTCGTGAGCCTGTTCGTGATCCTGTACTGGTTCTACGAGCTCGGCGCGCCGCTCGGCATTTCGACCCCGCGGTTGGCCGCCGAGAAGGACGCACAGCAGGTCACGGCGGTCGAGCGCGGCTACAACCTCTACGAGGCGAACTGCGCGCGCTGCCACGGCGCAAACGGCGAAGGCGCGGTCGGGCCCGTCCTGAACGACCAGTCGAAGCTGTTCGCCCACCTCAACGTCAACTATCTGCGGAACGTGCTGACGGTCGGTGGCCGCTATGTCTGCGGCAATCCCAAGTCGCTGATGCCCGTCTGGTCGGACAAGGGCAATCCGCCGGGTCCACTCAACTACATCCAGATCGACGATCTGATCGCGTTCCTCACGGCGACGAACGACAAGACCTACGAGATCCGCGATCCGTCGCTCAACGAGCCGATCATCGATCCGGCAACGGGCAAGCCGAAGACGTTCACCGGCTGGAAGGACCCGAATTACAAGCCGGCTCCGAGCGCGACGCCGTTCCCGGATTGCTACCTCGACGCGATTGCCGGGGCCGGCGCGAGCGGCGCTCCGGCCGCGTCGATCGATCCGAACGCGCCGGTGGTCAACATCACCGCACCAGCGGGCGCGGCCACCTCGGGCTTCGATCCGACAACACTCGAAGCAAAAGCCAATACCGCCTTCACCCTCGCCTTCGACAATCAGGACACCGGCGTGATGCACAACGTCGTCATCCAGAACCCGGACGGAACGCCGGTCTCGATGGGTGACACCACGTTCTTCGCCGGTCCGGCGAAGAAGTCGTATGCGGTTCCGGCGCTCAAGGCAGGCACCTACAAGTTCCTCTGCCAGGTTCACCCGACGACGATGACGGGAACCCTGACGGTCAAATAGCAGTTTCGCCGGCCGGCCCCGAGGGTCAGCCGGTCGAGATGGGAGGACGATGGCGCAGCAGGCGCTCCAATCGGGGACGGTACAGACGCGCCGCAGGGCGCTGTTCGGCCTGCTCGACGCCGGCGGCTGGGGCTGGGCCTCGATCAAGGCGACGTTCTGGTTCATCCTGATCGTCTTCCTGCTCGGCTACATCCCGGACCGCGCCTACTACTTCACCGTCAACAGGACGATCGACCTCGGGATCCTCGCCTGGAGCCCGGTCAACTTCTGCCCACCGGAGAACGAGACGCTGCCCTGCCCGGCGCCGGTCGGCGCCGTCGTGCCGTGGCATCCCGCGCCGCCGGAGCTGTCGCTGCCGCAGCCGCGGACCGACGGGTCGGTCCTCCAGAACGGGACGACGCTGCTGTACGTCGGCGGGAGTGACGGCAAGGCGCCGACCGACACGACCTTCATCGCGACGACGACGGGAGTCGGCAACTTCGACAAGTGGGCCAACGGCCCGAAGCTGCCGCAGGCGAGGTCCGATGCCAGCCTCGCGTTCCAGAGCGGCAAGATCTACCTCATCGGCGGTCTCGGGCCCGACGGCAAGCCGGCCTCGACGGTCTTCGTGCTCACACCGGACGCTACGACCGGCCAGCTCGGGGAGTGGCAGACCGCGGACGCCGCCAAGCTCGACGTCAACCTGCCCCAACCGCGGGCCGGGGCAGCCGTCGTCGTCGGCACCGACGGGCTCTTCCTGATCGGTGGCACAAGCGACGGCAAGACGCCGCTCAAGAGCGTCCTGAAGTCGACGGTCGACACGAAGGGCAACCTGACCAAGTGGGTCGGCCAGCCGGACCTGTACCAGGAAGCCACCGATGCCTCGGCCGCCCTCGTCGGCAGCTACATCTGGGTCTTCGGCGGGACCTCCGCCAGCGGACCGACCAACGTGGTCCAGCGCGGTGAGTTCAATGTAAACGACCCGGCGACGCCCGCCGACGAGTCGACGAGCCTGCTCCGCTTCGGCGTCTCCAGCGGCGGGACTAACCTGCCGGCTCCCCGAACCGATGCCGCCGGATTCGGAGCCAGCGGCGCCATCTATGTGGTCGGCGGCAGTGACGGCGCATCGCCCCGCGGCGAGCTCTACTGGGCGGTCCCGGACAGCCTCGGCAACATCCCGGAATGGAAGACGCTGCCCCAGAGCGACCTGCCGGCGAGCGGCCTGACCGGCTCGGCGCCCGTGGTCCTCGGCCCGAACATCATCCTCGTCGGTGGCACCACGAAGGATGGCGTGATCGCCGGGAGCGCCAGGGGGAACCTCGCCCCGCAGCAGCCCTTCTTCCAGCTCGGCCTGGTCGGGGCGACGGTGCCGGCCCTCAAGATCGATGGTGAGATCGGCCAGCAGCTCGGCTACCTCAACGCCAACACCGTGGGCATCGTCAACTTCACGATCCTCCTGATCGTCGGTTACGCGTTCGCCCACAAGCAACAGATGATCGCCTTGCGCGAGCGTCTACGGAGACGTCGCCGCTGACGGTCGCCGCATTGGCGGTCCATGCGCGCGTTGCCGTCTCCGCGCTCGCTCACGACGTCGAAGTCCGCTCGCTCACTTGCTCGACGGCGCCTTCGCCTGAACTGCCTCTGCGGCGACCGTCGCCGCTGACGACCGCCCTTGTCTAATGCTTCCGGGGGGAGCGTTAACGTGCCCGGGACGGGAACTCCAGGCCGGCTGACTCCGAACCCTTCGCCTTACGCCGTCGTGGCGAGGCGATAGACAGAAAATCGCCCTTCGAACGGACCGTTCGGGCGCCGTCGACGCCTCATGGTTTGGATAGTGCTCCCGGGGGGAGCGTATGACGGCAATCGCGGGTCCCTCGCCGTCGCCCTCGACGGGCTCGAACCCTCAGCCGAGATCGCCTTCTCCCGGCTCTGGGGTACCGTGACGGACGGGGAGGCCGGCGCGCTCCCAGGCGTCGATGCCGCCGGCGACGTTGGTCGCATTCGTCCAGCCGCTTCGGATGAGAAAGGCGGTTGCCGCCGCCGATCGTCCACCCACGTGGCACATGACGAGCAGCGGACGATCCTTCGGTAGCTCGACATGGCGTTCGGCGAACGTCGACATCGGCAGGAGCGCCGCGCCCTCCAGCCTGACCGTGGCGAACTCGTCGGGCTCGCGAACGTCGACGACAAGGGAATTGTCCGGCCCGTCGCGTCGTGCGGCGGCCTCCTGGACGTCGATCGTCGCAATGCCGGCGGGCTGGTTCATCGGGTCGACCTCCTCGGTCGTGGTGGATCGATCGTTGCGTCGGTCGGATCGATCGTAAGCCTGTCGAGGCGGTTGTCGATTGCGGCCAGCAGCCCGACAAGGTCGACGTCGCCTGTCGCCGCCTCGGCATCCCGTGCCGCGGCCAAACGATCGCGCGCCCCGCGGAGGTTCTTGGCCAGGCCGACCGGATTGCCGCGCACCGCGTGGACATAGCCGGCGGCGAGCTTGATGAGGCCCTGGTAGAGCTCGCGCTCGGCGACGTCGGCCGTGCCCATCCAGGCCGGCTCGAGCAGCTCGTGAGCCTCGAAGAAGTCGCCGCGTTCGTAGGCGTCGAGGGCCTTCTCGAATGCTCGCGCCCGATCTGCCGGCGGGATCGGCCGATAGGCCTTGGCCCGACCACCCTGCATGACCGTCGCCGGGCGGTCGGCGCCCGTCACGTCAGTTCGGCGAGCGGTCGACGGCCACCGAAGCCCTCGTCGAGCTCGTGCCACCAGTCGACATCGCCTTCGCCGAGGCGCCAGCAGAGCCAGACCTGGCGGCCCGTCACGAGCGCCGGAAAGTCGATCAGACCGGTCTCGATCTCGCGAAGCGTGACCCCGAGCTCGTCGATCCGGGCGACACCCGCCTGCATCTGGTCGATGACGCCCTGCATTCGGAGACGGAGTCGACGGCGTTCCTCGGCCGCGGGCGACTCCTCGTCGACCGGCACTACCCGTGGACCAGGCAGGCCAGCCGAACCGGACGACCCGGACCCTTCGCCACCGGATTCCCCTGCTTCCGCGGCGTCCGTCGCGTCGAGTGCGGCGCGGCGCGCGAACTCGTCGCGAAGCTCGATCAGCTGGGCACGCTCGTCGCGGAGCGTCTCGAGGATCGTTCGAAGCTCCGGCAGCGCGGAATTGGCGTCATCGATGTCGAAGAACTTGGCCATCGAGCTGATTCTAGCCGAGCGCGCGGGCTTGACCACCGGACGAGCGCCGGCGACGCTCGCCATCACGGAAGGGCCCGGATCATGCCCCCGTCGATCGGGACGATCGCCCCGCTG
Source organism: Candidatus Methylomirabilota bacterium (assembly GCA_035490155.1). Classification (GTDB taxonomy): domain Bacteria; phylum Chloroflexota; class Limnocylindria; order Limnocylindrales; family CSP1-4; genus CF-46. The sequence continues at coordinate 5,592 of DATHGS010000024.1, forward strand.
ACATAACTCGCGGCCGGCGACAGCAGAAACGCCGCGACGCGTCCGAGCTCGGCCGGGTCGCCGTAGCGGCCCAGTGGAATCCGCTCGATCGTCTGGCGCTGGATCTCATCGACGGGAATGCCCGTTGTCGCCGCCCGCGCGGCGTCGAGCTGGGCGATCCGAGCAGTGGCCAGGCGGCCCGGCGCGAGTCCGTTGATCCGGATCGGCGCGATCTCCCCGACGAGGGACTTGAGCAGGCCCGCCAG
>DATHGS010000025.1:0-2935 GCA_035490155.1 Candidatus Methylomirabilota bacterium
GGGCCTGTCACGACAGACTGGTCGCCTGACACGATCGCCGCGTTCACGGAGCACGAGCGAAACACACTTCCCCGACTTGGCCGCATTTCTCACCTGCGGATCGACCCGGAGATCGAACGCGATGGCCCGCAGGACTCGGACGGCGCATTCCGCCGGGCTCTGAAGGACACGGGCTGGCGACCGGCGACGCCCATCCAGCCGAACGCCAGCCGGATCATCGACCTCACCCCGGACGAGGAAACCCTCTGGGGCGACCTGCGCAAGAAGTGGCGGCAGTACGTCAACAAGGCCCGGACGGCCGGAATCGTCGTCGTCGACGCCGAGGGAGACCGGCTCCCGGAGTTCTACCGGATCTATCGCGAGACGGCGGATCGAGCCGGCTTCCTCATCCGCACCGAGGGCGCCTATCGGGACGTATGGGAGGCATACCGCCCGCAGGGCCTCGCCCGCCTCCTGTTCGCCCAGACCGCCGACGGCGAGCCAGTGGCAACGCTCTTCCTCGTTCGCGCGGGGCCGCGGGTCGTCGAGCCGTACGGCGGGATGACGGCCGCGGGTGGCGAATCGCGGGCGAACTACCTGCTCAAGTGGGAGGCGATCAGGACGTCCAAGGAGCAGGGTGCGACGAGCTACGACCTGTGGGGCCTGGCGACTGGCGGGATCGCCCACTTCAAGACCGGCTTCGGGGGCCGCGAGGTCCGCTACATCGGCGCCTGGGATCTCGTCCTGGATCCGCTCGGTCGGCAGGTCTACGAGGGTGCCCAGCGAGCGCGGGTCCTCTGGGCTCGCCGCCGCCACGGCCTGGAGTCGCGAGGCAGTGCGGCGGCCTTCGGGGGCGATGGCGGGACCGACGCGACGTGAGGCTCCGCCTCGCGACGCCGAAAGAGCTCATCGACTGGGACGAACGGACGGTCGATGCGCCCGGAGGCCACGTCTATCAGTCGCGCGCCTGGGCCGACCATCGCGCCGCCTCGGGCTGGCAATCGGATCATCTCGTGTTCGAAGACGCATTCGCCGTTCTCGTTCTCAGCCGGCCGTGGCCATGGATCGGCGGTGGCAGCGCGTACGTCCCGCGCGGCCCGATCTCGGCCGGAGAGGACGCATCGGACACGGCCGCCAGGCTGATCGATGTCGCGGCGTATGTCGCCGAGGCTGGTCTCGACGTCGTCGCAGCGGACGCCGAGATTCCTGTCGCGAGGGACTATCTCGAGATGCTCGACATGGCCGGCTTCCACCAGATCGAGGAGATCCAGCCGTCGCGCCATCGGATCGCATTGCCGCTGGCCGGCTCGGACGAGGACGCGGCGTTCGAGGGGATCGCCAAGTCGACCCGCCAGCGGATCCGAAAGGCCGAGAAGGACGGCATCGTGGTCGTCCGACACGACGGGCGGATCGGGCCGGGGGGAGCGGGGGAGGGTTTCGTGATCCCCGACGAGCCGACGACGACAGCGCTCGATCGCTTCTACGACCTCCTGCTCGAGACCGGCGAGCGGCGCAATTTCAGCTTCGGACCGCGGGCGAACTTCCTCGCCTGGTGGCGGGCCGCTCATGCCGTCGGCCACCTGGTGTACCTGGAGGCGAGGGCGCCGGACGGCGACCCGCTCGCGGGACTGGTGCTCTACCGCCACGGGGAGCGCCTCTCGACCGTTCATTCGGGCGACCATGCGACCGCCCGAACCGAACATCCCGGCGCCCTCCACCTGCTCCGCTGGCGGGCGATCCAGCTCGCCGTCCGGGAGTGGCGGACGGAAATGGACCTCGGTGGGGTCGACGTGCCTGGGGCTCGCCGCGAGCCGCGGGAGGGCGAGCCGATGTGGGGGCTCTACCAGCACAAGCTCTCGTTCGGGGGCACGTGGCTGGAGCTGGCAGGAGCCCACGAGCTGGTGATCCGGCCACGCCGCTACCAGGCGGGGCGACTCGCGGCGAAGATCGCGCGCGTCGTCGGGCGGGCGCGCCCGACGGGCGGGGGCTGACGATGGCCGATCCGACGATCGCTGGGCTGCTCGCCGCCGCGGATGCAGCACTTCCCGAGTCGCGACCGCTCGCCGGCCTCATCGAGCGGCTCACCGCAGAGGGGCTGCTCCGCGGAGCCCGCGACAGCGGCCGGCCGATCGGGCCGGCGGCCCTCGCCGCGATCGAGGTCCGCGGCATCACCGAGGACTCCCGGGCAGTCGAACCCGGCGCGGTCTTCGCCGCGGTGACCGGGCAGCACGTCGATGGCCACGACTTCGTCGAGCGCGCGGCTGCTGCCGGGGCCGCGGTCGCGATTGTCGAACGGCCGCTGCCGGATATCGATCTCCCGCAGCTGGTCGTCGAGCGAAGCCGGGCCGCACTGGGCACCGCCGCCGCGTGGTGGTTCGGCGACCCGAGTCACGAGCTCGGCGTCGTCGGGATCACGGGGACCGACGGCAAGACGACGACCTCGTTCCTCGCCGTGGCGGCGCTCGAGGCCGCCGGCCTGTCGAGCGGTCTCGTTGGAACGGTCGACGCGAAGATCGGCCCGACGCGCGAGGCGAACCCGGGGCACACGACGACCCCGGGGGCACCGTCGCTCCAGCGCGCGCTCCGGGCGATGGTCGCGGCCGGTAACCGGGCCACCGTCGTCGAGACGACGTCGCACGGGCTCGCCGCCGAGCGAGTCCGCGGTATCGCCTACGACGCGGCGATCCTGACGAACCTCACCCACGAACATCTCGAGTTCCACGGCTCGTGGGAGGCGTATCGGGACGCCAAGCTGTCGCTCTTCGAGCGGTTGGCCGTCTCGGTCCGCAATCCCCTCAAGGCAGGACCGGCTCCTGCCTGGCCGAAGCGGGCGATCGTCAACGCCGACGACCCGAGTGTCGGGCTGTTCGTCGGCGTGGCCCAGGAGGCCGGCGCCGGGGTCGTGACGTATGGCACGGATCCGTCTGCCGACGTCCGGGCCACTCACAGCCAGGAG
>DATHGS010000026.1:0-2048 GCA_035490155.1 Candidatus Methylomirabilota bacterium
CAACGCGATCATCCCGCTCAAGGAACGGGTCGCCGACAAGTACTACGACCCGATCCAGATCGTCTGGCGGAAGCTGTCCGGCAAGGGGTCGGCCGACGGCGGCCAGGCCGACTCCGGAGCGCCGGTATTCCCCGGACGTCCTGAGCGAGCCGCGACGGCCGATACCGAGGCGCCGGCGAAGGCCGCTCCGGCCCCGCCGGCCGGTGACGAGTCCACGAACGGAGATCCCGACTGAGCTCCGAGAATGGCTCCTCCCCGTCGACCCTGTGGCCGACTGCGCCCGACATCGAGGCCACCGATCCGGCGGAGCCAAGGTCTCGCCTTCGGCTGGTCATCCGGACCGACGGTGCCGCCCGCGGCAACCCTGGCCCCGCGTCCGCCGGCGCGGTCCTCATCGATGCCTCGCGCCCGGACGCCGCCGATCCGCGGGCTCCGGCCGACGCGTCGATCTCCGACTACCTCGGCGTCCAGACGAACAACGTCGCCGAGTACACAGCCGTCGTTCGGGCCCTTGAGCTTGCCCGCGAGCTCGGAGCCCGCGAGGTGGCGATGCTCCTCGACTCGAAGCTGATCGTCGAGCAGCTCGCCGGCCGCTGGCGGGTCAAGGACGCGAAGCTCATCCCGCTCTGGGAGGCCGCGCGCACGACGTTGCGGACGTTCGATCGGTGGTCCGCTGCACACGTGCCGCGGGCCCAGAACTCGGCCGCCGACGCGCTGGCCAACGAGGCGATCGACCGGGTCCAGGCCGGCGGGCCGGCGTCGGTCGTTCGTCGTCCGCGGTGAGTGGCGCCGGCCAGGAGGGTGGTCCCCGGCCTCTATCTGGCCAAGTGCAACGGCCCTGGGCTGGAGATCCAGGACGCTCGGTCGGGCAGGTGCTCGCGGCCGGATAGAATGCGTTGGTCAGCGAGGCGGTCGGATGGCTGCGCGCTTGCCGGTTCGCCGGTTGAGCGTGAGGAACGTCCGAGCTCCTCAGCGCAGGGTAGCGGGTAACGCCCGTCCGCCGCGAGGCGAGGACCAGTGCCACAGTGACGATGCCGGGCCCTCGGGACCGGAGTGAAACGCGGCAAACTCTACCCGGAGCAAGGCCAAATAGGAGGGCGCAACCCGTGCGGGGCAACCCGTCGGGGGAGAGGTGCGCTGCCCAGCCCTCGGGTCGGCCGCTTGAGCCGTCGGGCAACCGGCGGCCTTAGATGGATGGCCATCGGTCGCGCGCAAGCGCGATCACAGAACTCGGCGTACAGACCGCCTCGTTGACGCAATCTCGCTGAGGACCGCAGTCGGCAACGCCGCCCTGGGGCGCCACGGAACGACTGATCAGTCCTCGTCGGGGCGGAACGTATGGGGCGCCGTGCAGGCGTTGCAGATCGGGGCGGCCGAGTCAAGGTGGCCGAGAGGGATCGGAACGCGTCGGTCGGGCAGCAGGCACTCGACGTCGTAGACCCGATCGGGGCCCCCGTCGACCTGGATCAGGCGGCGGAAGGTGCAGCGCCTGATCCGCTGAGGGGCGAGCCGGTATGCCTCGGGGTCGGGTTCGACGACGGGCAATTGCAGCGGCAGGGCCATCGAGTGGTCAGGGCCTCGGTCTTCGAGCGCTATCCCCGGGTCGGGCGCGCAGCCTAACACTCCGTTTCTTGCAACGACAACCTGCCAAACGTACTAGACTCCGCGCCGTCCGGGGACGGGAGAGAACGGGAGAGTTGGTGGACGACGAGGGCCGGGCGCCCGGCGCCGACGAACAGCCGCCCGACCGCCCCGACGACGACGATTCCGGCGCCCCGCCGTTCAGCCCATTTGGATCGTCCACGGCGACTTCCATCGACGAGGGCGACGATCACTGGGATGGCGCCTCGACCCATCTCCGAGTCCTCGGCCAATCGTCGGCGAACCCGGCCATCTGCCCGTTCCTGGCGGCAACGGTCGACGACGGTCTGGGGCCACCGATCGAGGCGCCCGACCCGAGGAACCGCTGCACCGCGATCGGCCAGCCGACGCCGCAGTCGGGCCGGCAGCAGGAGCTCGTCTGCCTGACGCGAGGTCACAGCAATTGT
>DATHGS010000027.1:0-2221 GCA_035490155.1 Candidatus Methylomirabilota bacterium
CTGGGCCCGCGAGACCACGAAGACGCAGCTCGGTCTCCTCGTCGGCGCCAATACGTTCCGCAACCCGGGCCTCGTCGCCAAGATCGTCGCGACGCTCGACCACGTCAGCGACGGCCGCGCGATCCTCGGCATCGGCGGGGCGTGGATGGAGCCCGAGCACCGGGCCCACGGCATCGACTTCGGGTCCGGCTTCGGCCAGCGTCTCGACTGGATGGACGAGTCGGTCGGCGCCATCCGCGCCCTCCTCGACGGCGAAGAGGTTACCTCGGAACCGGGCGGCCACTACAACTTCGATCACCTCCGCCACCAGCCGCCACCGGTCCAGCCGCACCTGCCGATCATGATCGGCGGCTCCGGCGAGAAGAAGACGCTTCGATCGGTCGCTCGTTATGCCGACATGTGGAATGCGATGGGCCCGATCGACGTCATGCGCCACAAGATCGAGGTCCTTCGGGGACACTGCGCCGATGTCGGGCGCGATCCGTCTGAGATCGAGTTCACCCTCGGGATCAAGGCCACGATCCGCGACTCCCAGGCCGAAGCGGACCGGGTCTGGAAGGCTGCCATGGAGCACAACCGGACGCCGCTCTCAGAGGTCGAGGACGACGAGACCTTCTGGAACGGCACCCCGGAACAGCTCGCCGAGAGACTGGCGCCGTATGTCGAGCTCGGCTTCACGACGGTCATCTCGGAGCAGCCGGCTCCGTACGACGACGAGACCTTCGAGCGCCTCGTCGGGCAGGTCAAGCCGCTGGTCGAGGGCGTCGCGGTCTGACGGCGCGGCGACCATGGCCCGCTTCCTCGGCAGTGCCCGCGGTCGTCTCCTGGCGGTCCTCGACACCGACGAGGCCGCTGGCGCGGCGATCGCGGCACTCGAGGCAAGCGGCGTCGATCCGGCCCGGATCGAGATCTTCACCGGCGACGATGGCGCCGCCGCGTTCGATTCGAGCGGCGGCCGCCATGGACCCGCCGCGCGGCTGCTTCGGACCCTCCAGTTCACGCTGATGGACCAGATGCCGGACTTCGCCTACTACGAGGCGGCTGCCCGCCAGGGACGGAGCGTCGTGTCCGTCCGGACGAGGAACGAGGCCCAGATGCGACAGGCCGTCGAGACCCTCCTCGAACACGGTGCCCACTTCATCAACCAGTTCGGGCTGTTCACGACCGAGGAATTCGAGCGATGGCACGGCGAGGAGCCGAAGCTCCCGGGCTACATGCGCCGCTAGCGACCCGACCGCGAGTCCAGACGCCGTTGGAATCAGGCATTCGTCCGATTACGTACGCCCGGCTCGGGCGGCGTCGCCCGGGATGAATTCGGAGATCGTTCAAGGCAAACGAAACTATTCCGAATGGCGGAACATTTCCGTATGGTTGGAACCATCCGGTTTCGGGGGTGAAACGAGGCCGGCCGACCCCGCCGAACGGAAATCGGATCAATGGCGCCACGAAGAGCGACCGTTAGCCGCGAACCGCGGCGAGGATCCCTGCCACCTCCTCGGCCGACGGCAGCCGCGGGCTATTGGCGATCGCGGCGTCCTCCAGCGCGTCGTTGACGATCGACGGTTCAACCTCCGGACCGATCCCGAGCTCGCGGAGCGTCCGGCGCTGGTCGACGCGCCGAAGGAAAGCTTCGAGCCCGGTGATCGCCGCCCGCGCCGCGTCGGCCGGAGGATCGAGCGGACTGGCAACCGACAGCGCGACGGCGACAAGGGCCAGTTCGCGCTCGCGGACGTCGAGGTACGTCGCGAGGACCTCCGGCAACACCGTCGCCAGCGCGGTCCCGTGGGCAAGCTTCCCGCGTGTCCCAAGCGCGTGCCCGATCGCGTGGACCGCCCCGACCCCGGTCCCGCTCGCCTGGCCCAGACCGGCGAGATGCGCCGCGACGAGGAGCCGGCTGCGGGCCTCGAGATCGTGGCCGTTGTCAACGGCGACCGGCAACCACGCCGCCACGGTCCGGATCACGTGGAGTGCGATGGCCTCGGCGAACGGGTTCGGATTCCGCGACAGGAGCGACTCGAGCGAGTGGGTCATCGCGTCGACGCCGGTCGCGGCGGTCGTACCCGGGGGTAATCCGACCGTCAGATCCGGATCGAGAACGGATGCGACGGGCAGGACGCTCGGGTGGCCAACGTACGCCTTCCGGCCGGCGACCTCGTCCGTGATCACGCCGTAGGTGTTCGTCTCGGCCCCGGTCCCGGCGGTCGTCGGCACCGCGACGAGC
>DATHGS010000028.1:0-2105 GCA_035490155.1 Candidatus Methylomirabilota bacterium
CGCGTGCCGGGGCGCCGCGCATCGCTCGAACCCGCCATTCGTCCGATGCTGATGCGCTGCCGCGATATGCTCGGTCGGTCGAATGGCGACCCAAGCGACTCCAGGGAACGAGAGATCCGACATCCGTGTCGGGGGTGCGACGTCGCCCGGCGCGCATCAGGCAGGGATCCAGGGCCGCGAAGCTGAGCTTCGGCTGATCGGCGGGTTGCTCGATGAGGTCGCCTCCGGTCCGGGTGGCGTCATCGTCGTCGAGGGAGTGAGCGGGATCGGCAAGAGCCGGCTCCTCCTCGAAGGCGTCCGGGAGGCGAAGCGGCGGGGGATCCGGTTCGGCGTCTCGATGGCAGAGCCAGCTGAGCGAGCCGTCGAGCTCGCGGCGCTGCTGGGTGCGCTGTTCGATGGCCCCGAGCCGCTCATCGATCGGAGTTCGCTCCCGTCGATCCGGGCAGAACCCGGCAAGCGGTTCTGGCTGCTTCGCGACCTGGAGGTCCTGCTCGAACGGACCGCAGCGTCGCGACCGCTCGTGATCGTCATCGATGACGCCCAGTGGGCGGACAGCGGCACCGTCGCCGCGCTCCGGTCCCTGCCGCGCTCCCTCGCCGGCTCGCCGATTGCGTGGCTGATCGCCTGGCGTCCGTCGCCTGAAACGGCCCCCGATTCCGCCACCGCGATCGATCAGCTCAAGCGGAACGGGGCGACCGTGATCACGCTCGGTCCGCTCGACGATGCTGCCGTTGGCCGGCTGGCCGCCGAAGTCCTGGGCGGGGAGCCGGACGAACATGTCCTCAACCTCGTCGAGCAAGCTGCCGGAAGCCCCTTCCTGCTCGTAGAGACGTTGCTTGGACTGCAGGAAGAGGATCGGATCCGCGTCGTGGATGGCCGTGCGGAGGTCCTCGATCGAAGGTTGCCCGACCGCGTGCGCTCCGGGATGCGCGAGCGGCTCGGACGTCTGTCCCGACCAGCCAACGAGGCGGTGACGGTCGCCGCATCGCTCGGTCGGACCTTCACGTTCGCAGAGCTCGCGGAGACGCTCGGCTGGCAGCCGTCGGCGTTGCTCGGACCGGCGGCCGAACTCCTGGAAACGAACCTGCTCGTTGAGCGAGGAGAACGCCTGGCGTTCTGGCACGACATCACCCGCGGAGCTGTCCGGGAGACGATCGCCGCCTCCGCCCGTCGCGCTCTCGACCGCTGGGCGGCTGAAGTCCTCCTACGGAGCGGCGCGCTCCCGGTCGAGGTGGCAATGCAGCTGGCGGCAAGCGCCGAGCCTGGCGACGAGGTCGCCGTCGCCACGCTGCTCGATGCGGCCAAGACTCTGATCGCGACGGACTCCGGGACGGCGGCAGAGTTCGGGCGACGAGCCCTCGAGATCTCGCCAAGCCACCATCCACTGCGCGGCGAGATCGTCAGCACGACGGCGATCGCGCTCCACATCGCCGGCAACAGCGATGAGGCGATCGCCTTCGCGGATCGGGCCCTGCGGGAGACGTTCCCGCCAGCCCAGGAGGCCGAGGTTCGCCTCAGCATCGCCGGAATGTTCGCGATCTCTCCGGAGATCCGTATCAGCGCGGGCCGACTCGCCCTCGCCTTGCCGGAGATCCCGGATGTCCTGCGGGCCCGGCACCTGGCGTGCCTCTACCACAACCTGGTTACCTCGGGCCGGCCCGACGAGGCTCGGGCGATGCAGACGGCGGCCGAAGCAGCCATCGAGCCGACTGGCGATGTCCGCGCCTCGTTCACGCTGCATCTCGCCGAGAGCGCTGTCGAGTACGCCGAAGACGACTTCGGAGCGGCGAACGAGCTCGTCGAACTCGCCAATCGCGAAGGCATTGATGCCGGCGATGACCAGCGTCTGCGTCTCGGTCACATGTGGCGCGGTGAGATCCTCAGCGTTCGGGACGCCTATACGGACGCGTTCGCGGTCGCCGATGACGGTATCGAGGCCGGGAAACGCGACCGCCAGGGCTGGGCCTACCAGATGTTCGAGACATGGCGAGGCCGCCTGCTGTTCCAATCGGGTCAGCTGTCGGCGGCGCGCGTGATGCTCGAAGCGCGATTCGCCGACGAGGATGGGAGCCATGCGATGGCTGTCCTCGACTCGGCCGGCGTGG
>DATHGS010000029.1:0-3838 GCA_035490155.1 Candidatus Methylomirabilota bacterium
GGTTTCACGTAGCGACGCTGCCATTCCTGCTGGCCGCGGGCATCGGCAAGCTCGCGGGTGTCCTGGGCGGCGACGGCCAGGGCCAGCCAACCGACGCCGGTTCGGCCACCGCCTACCTCGGCCCCGGCCCGTGGGCGTCCCTCGGCCCGGAGATTCCGTCGCACCCGTCGCAGGCCTACGAAGGGCTGGCCTGTTTCGTCGTCCTCGCCCTCGTGATGGTCCTCCTGGCCGTTCCGGGCCTCCGCCGACCCGACGGCCGGGCATTCCTCCTGGCCCTCGGCCTGTGGGCGATCGGACGGGCGGTCGTCGCCGGCACATGGCGAGATCCGATCGTGGCCGGACCGTTCCGCGCCGAGCAGATCATCGACATTGCGATCGTGGTGTGCTCGCTCATCGGGATCGTCGTGCTCATTCGCCGGGAACGCCCGCAATCCCCAGCCGCGACGACGGGGTAATCTGGTCCTCTTCCGACGCGCCGGCCCGTTCCGGCGGCCCACTGACGATGAGGATGAGAGGCCAGAGATGACGCAGGTCGCGGCGCCGGGTACGACCCGGCCGGACGCGCCGCCGAGCGGCGAACGAGTCCATCACTGGATCGGTGGCCGGCTGGTCGCGGGAACGTCGGGGCGATCCGGTCCCGTCTACGACCCAGCCACCGGGCGCCTCGCCCGTGAAGTCGACTTCGCCTCGGCAGAGGATGTCGACGCCGCCGTCGCCGCAGCCCGGGCCGCCTTCCCCGGCTGGCGCGCGACGTCGCTCTCGCGCCGGACCGAGATCATGTTCAGGATCAGGAACCTCGTCGATCAGCATCGGACCGAGCTGGCGGCCCACCTTACGGCGGAACACGGCAAGGTCCCGTCGGACGCGCTCGGCGAGGTTGCCCGCGGCATCGAGAACCTGGAGTTCGCGACGGGGATCCCGCACCTGCTCAAGGGCGGCTTCAGCGAGCAGGTCTCGGGTGGCGTCGACGTCTACCAGATCCGCCAGCCGCTGGGCGTCGTCGCCGGAATCACGCCGTTCAACTTCCCGGCGATGGTCCCGATGTGGATGTTCGCCAACGCGATCGCCTGCGGCAACACCTTTGTCCTCAAGCCGTCCGAGAAGGACCCGTCGGCCTCGCTCTACCTCGCCGAGCTGCTGGCCGAGGCGGGCGTGCCTGACGGCGTCTTCAACGTCGTCCAGGGTGATCGGGAGGCCGTGGATCGGATCCTCGAGCACCCGGACATCCGCGCGGTCAGCTTCGTCGGCAGCACGCCGATCGCCCGCCACATCTACGAGACCGGGACGAAGAACGGCAAGCGGGTCCAGGCCCTCGGTGGCGCCAAGAACCACATGGTCGTCCTGCCGGACGCCGACATCGAGATGGCCGCCGACGCCGCCGTCTCCGCCGCCTATGGCAGCGCCGGCGAGCGGTGCATGGCGATCAGCGTCGTCGTGGCCGTGGGGGACGTCGCCGATCCGCTTGTCGAGGCAATTCGCAAGCGTCTTCCGAAGATCACGATCGGGCCCGGCTCCGATCCGACCGCCCAGATGGGTCCGCTCGTCACCCGTGAGCACCGCGACAAGGTCGCCTCGTATCTCGCCAAGGGCGAGGAGCAGGGCGCCGAGGTCGTCGCCGACGGGCGCGACCACCCGCTTGCCTCGGGTGACGGTTTCTTCCTCGGAGCGTCGCTGCTCGACCACGTCACCCCGGAGATGGACAGCTACCGGAACGAGATCTTCGGCCCGGTACTCGAGGTGGTCCGGGTCCCGACCTACACCGAAGCGGTCGGGCTCGTCAACGACAACCCGTACGGCAACGGAACGGCGATCTTCACTCGCGACGGAGGTGCCGCGCGGGCCTTCCAGTTCGAGGTCGAGGTGGGCATGGTCGGGATCAACGTCCCGATCCCGGTGCCGGTCGCGTCCTACAGCTTCGGCGGCTGGAAGAGCTCGCTCTTCGGCGATCTCCACATGTACGGGCCCGAAGGGATCCAGTTCTACACCCGAGCCAAGGTCGTGACGAGCCGCTGGCCCGATCCGGGAACCTCGAAGGTCGACCTGGGCTTCCCCCGCACGCGCTGACGTTCGGAGCTTCCGCGCGCACGAAAGTGGGCCAGTCGCAAGGTGATTGATTCGGCGAAGAGGCCGACCGGAACCGATCCTTCGCGCCCGATCTGCGAGGCTCGTGTCAGGTCGCAGGGGGGCGACCGACCACAACTCGCAGCGAGAGGCACGTCATGGGCCTGGTTAGTTGGATCATCCTCGGGCTGGTCGCCGGGGTCATCGCCGAGTTCCTGATGGGCGGCGGTCTCGGGATCATCGGCTCGATCATTCTCGGGATCGTCGGTGCGATCGTCGGCGGCTTCGTCGCCTCGGCACTCGGCGTCGGGACTGTCAACGGGCTCAATGTTGGCAGCATCGTGATCGCCGTGGTCGGGGCCTGCCTCGTGCTTGCCCTCGTCCGAGCGTCCCGCCGGTCACGCTCTCGGGCCTTCTAGAAACACTCGGGCCGTCTCGAGTCCAGCAACAGCTCGAGCCATCTTGCAACGGGGGGACGCCGGGCCGTGCGACAGGCGCGCGGCCCGGTTTTGATGCGCTGACGAGGCGCCCGGTCAGGCCAGCCGAGCGTGATCCGCGATCGAGCGCTTGATGAACCGACCATGGCCGCGCCGGCCGGTGAATTCGCCGTCGCGGACGATGACCGTTCCGCGCGACAGCACGATATCCGAGCGACCCTGGACCGTCCGACCCTCGTAGCACGAATAGTCGACGTCCATGTGATGCGTCGCGGCCGAGATGGTCCGCTTGGCGTTCGGGTCGTAGACGACGATGTCGGCATCGGAGCCGACCGCGATCGCCCCCTTCTGTGGGTACATCCCGAAGAGCTTCGCCGGCGCCGTCGAGATGATCTCGACCCACCGCTCCCGGCTGATCCGGCCGGCGACCACGCCGCCGTCGTGGAGCAGATCGACGCGGTCCTCCACACCCGGGAGCCCGTTCGGGATCTTCCGGAAGTCGCCCTTGCCGAGCTCCTTCTGGCCGTGGAAGTCGAACGGGCAATGGTCCGTCGACACGAGTTGCAGGTCGTCCTTGACGAGCCCGCGCCAGAGCTCGTCCTGGTGGTCGGCTGGGCGAAGGGGCGGGGAGCAGACGAACTTCGCCCCCTCGAATCCGTTGCCCATGTCGTCGAGCGAAAGGAAGAGGTACTGCGGACACGTCTCGGCGAAGGTCATCGAACCCCGGTCGCGGGCGGCGCGGACCGCCTCGAGGGCGTCGCGGGCCGACAGGTGGACGATGTAGACGGGGACGCCGGCGGCCTCGGCCAGGCGGATGACCCGGTTCGTCGCCTCGCCCTCGAAGATCGGATAACGGGCGACGCCGTGGTAGTACGGATCTGTGTGACCGGCGGCGACCTCATCGGCCGCGACGACATCGATCGCCATCCCGTTTTCGGCGTGCATCATGATCAGCCCGCCGTTCTTCGCCGTCCGCTGCATCGCCCGGAAGATCGCACCGTCGTCGCTGTAGAAGACGCCCGGATAGGCGGTGAAGAGCTTGAAGTCCGGGATGCCCTCGGCGACGAGCTGGTCCATCTCGGCGAGGGTGTCGTCATTGACGTCGCTCATGATCAGGTGGAAGCCGTAGTCGGTGACGGCGTTGCCTTCGGCCTTGGCGTGCCAGGCGTCCAGTCCTTCGCGCAGCGACTGGCCCTTACCCTGGACCGCGAAGTCGACGATCGTCGTGGTCCCACCGAACGCGGCCGCCCGGGTGCCGGTCACGAACGTGTCCTTGGCGAACGTCCCGCCGAACGGCAGCTCCATATGGGTATGGACATCGATCGCGCCGGGGATGACGT